>JBDTSO010000172.1:0-6676 GCA_039931085.1 Acidobacteriota bacterium
AAGAAGTCAAAAATCGTGAATTTTTTATGAACGTCGGCTGCGATGCCTGCAATCATACCGGTTATCGCGGCAGAACGGCAATTCACGAGTTACTTGATATGTCGGATGCGATTCGAGAAATGATTATTGACCGCCGTCCCGGTTCGGAAATTCGCCGCCAAGCCGAAAAAGAAGGACTTTCCAGTTTGAGGGAATCGGCAATCAAAAAAGTCTTTTCCGGCGCGACGACTTTGTATGAAATAAACCGCGTTACGTTTGTCGAGGAAATTCGCTAACATTTTCACAAAAAAGTTTGCAATTTTTAAGAAAACGGTTAAAAATATCAATGGTTTTTCTTGAAAACTTTTGAAACTTTGCTCTTACCTTCGCGTGTAAGAAAACCTGAAACAAGTTTTTATTTGCTGTTTCGATAAACACATTCAAATTTAAAAATAAAACTATGAAAAAATCTGCTTACGTCCGTTTTTCTATCACAATGTTTTTGCTTCTTTCGATGCTTTCGCCGACAATTATTCTGGCTGGCGGCGACAAAGAGGGAAAAAAACACTTTAAAGAAGGAATGAAGGCTGAAAATTCCGAAGTTTGGGATAAAGCCGTCGAAGAATTTGCGCTGGCGGTGGTCGAAGACCCGAAAAATCCTGAATATCGGCTTCATTATCAACGCTCCTTGTTTAACGCTTCGCAAATGTATATGAAACGCGGCACGGCGTTGGCGGAACAAAAAGATTACGCGGGCGCGTATCTCGCTTTTCGCAAGGCTTACGGTTACGACCCGACAAACGAACTTGCCAAATCCGAAACCGAAAGAGTGCTCCGAATGCAGCAGGCACTTTTGAATGGCGACGATCCTGAAAATCCTCCTCCGCCAAAAGACAAAGACAGTGATTTAAGATTAGTCAAAACGGCTTACGGCAGAGTGATTCCGCAGGATGTCGTTATTCCGCAAAAGCTGGAAAAACTGCGCGATTTACCTTTTCCGGGCGGCGTTGATTTGAAATATATTATCAAGCAATTGGCGCAGGAACTCGATTTGAATGTGCTTTTTGATTCCGAGTCTTTTCGTCAGGATCGCAAAATCAGCATCGAACTGAAAAATGTAACCGCCGCCAAAGCTCTTGATTATATCTTTTTACAGGAAGGTTTATTTTTCCAAAAAGTCGGTCCGCGGACAATTATGATCGGCATTCAAAACCGCCGCCAATTTTTCCAACAGCTCGTTTTGCGGACGTTTTATCTGGCAAACGCCGATCCGACGGAAGTGGCGAAAACCATCCAGGCGGCAATTCCACCGCAGCCGGGCAGAGCACCGACCATTCCTTTGGTTGATAAATCAACCAACAGCATTACTATCCGCGACACTTCGGAAAATGTTCGGATTATCGGTAATTTGATCAACTCTCTTGATAAAGATCGTGCCGAAGTCGTGATGGATGTGCAAATTTATGAAGTCAACAAAACTGATTTATTACAGTTAGGAAATCAGGTCGGCACTTCCGGCTCTCTGACTAATCTAGGCGGAACAACTGCCAGCAGTTTCGGGAATAATGAATTTGGAATTACTAAAACTGCGACCAATGCCGCCGGAAATGTCATAACAAGTATCGTTCCGCAGGCACTTGGTATCGGTCTGATTATTCCGGCAATCAATTTAGTGGCTTTGCAGGACAAACAAAATACTAAGTTAATTGCTTCGACACAAATTCACGCATTTAACAATGAAGATTCATCCGCCCGCATCGGTCAGCGCGTTCCCGTGAGAACCGCGACCATTTCAAATGGTTTTAATAATAACGGAAATAGTAACGGCGGTGTAAACAATAATAACGGCGGCGGTTTTCTCGGCGACGTAATTAATTATGAACAAGTCGGTTTGACATTGAAATTTACGCCGATTGTGTTTCCTAATCAGGATGTTCAGGTAAAAATGAAAATTGAGTCGAAAGATGTTTCCGGGGCGAGAACTCTAACGCCGCTGTTTACCGAACGCACGATTGAAGGCACGGCGCGCGTACAAAATAACAAAACTCTCTTGCTGGCGAGCGTCGCGCAAAATTCGGAAACAAACGGGCGCACAGGTTTGCCGTTGTTGGGTTTGATTCCGATTATCGGCAGACTCTTCACCGCACCGTTAAGAGATAACCGGCAGATTGATATTGTTATTGCCGTTACGCCGCGTGTTATTCGCGCACCGGCGATTTTACCCGAAGATTTAATCGAACGTCCGACGGGAAGCGTCGTAACGCCGACGAGCGGTTCTTTGGAATCGCTAATTATGGACGAAGAAATCGAAGAACAGCTTGCCGCCGCTCGTCGCGTTCCGAATGTTGCTACCGTTCAGTTGCCCGATCAAAAAGATGAAGCACCGACATACATTAAATCAACTTCGATGATAACGGGCGAAAAGACCGTAACTGAGCCGACGGCGGAAAATCAACCGGCGGAAACAAGCCAAACGACAAAAACGGTTGCGGCAAATATTAAACCGATTGATTCCGGTGTTAAAACTTTGCAGATTGTTTCGGCATCGGACACTTCCGGCGGCAAACTTATGCTGCAGCAAACTTCGCTGAAAGTAACGGGAGAAACTCCAATATTTAACGCGCCGACGGCTGATTTGCAGTTTCTTCCGAATTTACCGGAGATGAAAAAAGGTGACAAAACCAAAATCGCCATTATGGTTAGAAGCGCGACGGCATTTCGTGAAGCGATTATCGGTCTGAAGTTTGACGATAAAAAAATAGCAGTTCGCAGTATCAGTTACGGCAGTGTTTTCGGATCAGACTTGGCGCAAACTTTCCAAAAGCCTTTTTTGAACGAAAATGGAAAAACCTTCGTTTCGCTGTCATCGCCGAAAGACACCGCTCAAAACAGTTCGGGAATGCTTGCGTATATCGAAGTCGAAGCGTTAGCCGACGGCAAACACGAGATTACTTTTGATAAAGATATTCTTAATTTCCTGACTGCCGACGGTAAGAATTTTGTCGTTAAGTTTTAAGTTATGAGTTCAAAGTTCAATATTCAATATTCAAAGTTCTTTTGTCAATTAAATAAAGGGCAGGACGGTTTTACATTACTGGAATTGATAATAACATTATTTGTTTTATCAATTCTGGTAATGGGAACAATTCCGCTGACGCAAAATGCGGCTAGGCGGCAAAAGGAATTGCGGCTTCGGGAATCTTTGCGCGTCGTTCGCAACGCGATTGACGAATTTCATCGGGACACAATCGGCTCGTGTCCGCAAGGCGCGGCGACCACTACAAATCCGATTCCCGGTAATCAAGGACGCGGAGCCGCCGGTTTTTCACAAAACACCGCTGCTGATCCGCGAAGTCGTGTGGTAATTGACGATTGTAAAATTTTTGACACGGAAAATCTCGACCGATTTCCGCCGAGTTTAGAATTGCTCGTCGAAGGTGTCAGCGTTAAACCGCGCGGGTTGAATTTGCAGCAAAACGGCGCGTTTAGCGATAGAAACGCCACTGATATTAATAATAATGAAGAAACCGAACGTAAAAAAGTTTATTTACGCGAGATTCCGATTGACCCGATGACGGGCAAAACGGATTGGAAACTGCACTCGTCGTTTCAACCCGCCGACGCGGGAAGTTGGGACAATATAAATGTTTTTGATGTCAGTTCGAGTTCTGAAGACGAAGCCTTGAACGGGGAGAAATACAGTGATTGGTAGTTTTTTTAAAGTCCAAAGTCCAAAGTCCAAAGTCCAAAGTTTTATTAAAAACAAAAGATTAACGACGCAAAATAAATCCAAGAGCGAACGCGGATTTACTCTTTTAGAATTAATGATAACAATGTTTATTATCATAATTCTGCTGTCGGTTGCTTTGCCGGCTTATCAGCACAGCGTTCAGCAAGCCCGCGAAACCGTTTTGCAGGAAAATCTCTGGCAAATGCGCCGCGCGATTGACCAATACGGTTCGGATAAAGGAAAACTTCCGCAATCGATTGACGATTTGGTAACGCAAGGTTATTTGCGCGAAAAGCCGGTTGACCCGATTACCGAAAAAAAAGAATGGAACGAAATTCAGGGCGAAGATAAATATTCAACCGACGACGGCGCACAGGCTTTGACCGATGTAAAATCTCTCGCCGACGGCGAGGACGGCGAAGGCAAAAAATACGAAGACTATTAAAACGGAAAACGGAAAGTGAAAAATTAAAGAAAATTCTTAATATTTTCCACTTTCCGTTTTCCATTAAAAAAGTATGTTAGAAACTTTGACACAACCGAATTACCCGCGAGCCGCGCTCGGATTGGAGAAGGAAAGCGTAACGGCGTTGGCTTTGCAAAAAGAAGGCAGAGGCAAATTCGGCATAAAACAAGCCGCGACCAGCGAGTTGCCGGAACATCTTCTGACGCCGAGTTTTACCGAAAGAAATATTTCAAGTTCTGAGGAATTGCTGGTAATTCTTGATGAAGTCGTTACAACCGCCGGACTGCGAAAACAAAAACGCTGGTCAGTTTCGCTGCCGAGTAATACGGCGCGAACGGCGATTTTGACGCTCGATAATGAAACGACATCGAAAGAGGAATTATCAGAGATTTTAGATTGGAAATCCGAAAATACTTTTGGTGTGCCGTCCGGCGAAATGCGGATTTCACGGCGGAAAATCGCGCCGGATGCCGCCGGAAAATCGCGTTATTTCGCCACCGCCGTTA
Organism: Acidobacteriota bacterium; assembly: GCA_039931085.1. Lineage (GTDB taxonomy): Bacteria > Acidobacteriota > Blastocatellia > Pyrinomonadales > Pyrinomonadaceae. The sequence goes on from JBDTSO010000172.1 coordinate 4,682, forward strand.
AACTCAGTGTGATTGACGAATATGAAACGATTTTTGAAATGCTCGGCTGGCAAGCGGGTTTGGTTTTGCCGCGTGCCGTCAGCGAAGCAAATTGGCTGATTGATAAAAAAAATCAGACCGATTCACTTTTAATAAGTTCACAAAACGACGGTTTTGTCGCGCTTCTGCTGCGCGGCGATGAACCGACGGTTGTTCGCAGCGTAACCTGCACGGACAGCGAAAGAGATGATGAAATTTATCGGCTGTTGATGTTTTACCGTGATCGTTTCGGTTCTGAATCGAACGAAAATTTTCTGGAAAAACTTCTCGCCGTCGGCAAAGATTTTGCGTCGTCGCGGTTAAAGGAAATCGCCGACGACGCGCTCGGAAGAACGCTCAAAGTTCTGCGCCCCGAAGACATCGGTTTGGATTTACCGTCGCAAAATTTGAGCTTTAACGATTTAGCCGCGCCCGCCGGACTTGCAAGTTTGGGTTGGAAGTAAGTTAAATGAAAACTGGAAAGTGAAAATTGAACATTATCTGAATGAGAAATTTCAACTTTAATTGAATGTAAATTATTCAACCAAAATATCTCTTGCTTTTCAGTTTTCACTTTCCGGTTTTCAGTTTATAACTGAAACTTTTCAAAACCAAAACCGTAAAACCTTTGCATCTATGACTACACAAGCAATTGCACTGGAAAAAATAAAAAATCTGACTGACGGCGAATTGATTGAGAAGGCGATTGGCGGTCGGGAGGACGGATTTGAAGAACTCGTCCACCGTTATCAGCGTCCGATTACAAGTTATATTTACCGGATGCTGAATAATTATGATGCGTCGCTCGATGTAACTCAGGAAGTTTTTATCAAAGTTTATAACTCACTTGAGCGTTACAGTTCGGAATATAAATTCTCCACCTGGCTCTATCGCATTGCGCGGAACGCCGCGATTGATTATATGCGGAGAAATTCGACGTATCAGCAAAGTATTGAAACGGAAAACGAAGACGGAACGTATCAACTGCAAATCGAAAGTCGGCAGCCGACACCGGAACAAAACCACGAAAGAAGCGAATGGCGCACGGAAATTGAATCGGTTGTCAAATGTTTGCCGTCAGTCTATCGGGAATTGATTTTGCTGCGGCACGGACAGGATTTAAGTTATGACGAAATTGCTGAAATTACGGATTTGCCGCTCGGAACGGTGAAAAATCGTTTGTTCAGAGCGCGTGAAATGATGCGCGAAATTTTTGTCGAACGCGGAATTACGGGAATCTAAAGAGGAGGAAACAGATGGATTATAATCAAATGAATTACAATCAAATGCAGTATCAACCGCAAATGTCTTTGCAAACACCTGAACAAAAACAGACGGGAATGTTTTTGCATTTGTCGCAATTGATAAATTTAATCATTCCGCTCGGCGGAATTGTCGCTCCGATTCTCATTTGGCAATTAAAAAAAGACGAAATTCCCGCGCTCGACGCACACGGCAAAATGGTCGCAAACTGGCTGATTTCCGCTTTGATTTACGGAGCGATCAGTTTCGTGCTGACGTTTGTTTTAATAGGTATTCTCGGATTTATTGCGCTTGGCATTATGGGAATTGTTTTCCCGATTATCGGTGGCATCAAAGCCAATAAAGGTGAATTATTTGAATATCCTTTGACAATTAAATTTTTGAAATAAGTAGTTTTAGAAAATGAATCCGCAAATTGCCGCGAAAGTTTGTCCAAAAAGTGAAATTGCCGCATATATTGACGGCGAACTTTCTCCGCGTGAAGAACTCGATTTGGAAATGCACTTTGCATCTTGCCATTCTTGCGCGGCAGAACTCAACGAACAGAAAAAATTGCTTTGCGCTCTGGATTTTGCTCTTGAGGATGAAAGAGAGATTAGACTTCCCGAAAACTTTACCAAGGTAATTGTAGCTACCGCCGAAAGCAGTGTCAGCGGTCTGCGTCGTCCGCAGGAAAGAATTAAGGCATTTTTTATTTGTGCGGCTTTGACTTTG
>JBDTSO010000173.1:0-6661 GCA_039931085.1 Acidobacteriota bacterium
CCGTGCCGTAATCGGGCGCGGGAACGTCAACCGCCGGACCGATAAAATTTTTCTTGATCAGTTCCGCCGTGTATCGCCGCGTAACTTGTTCGAGTTCGTCGCGTGAATAATTTTTCGGATTAATTTTTATCGCGCCTTTCGCGCCGCCGAACGGCACGTCAACAATCGCGCATTTGTAAGTCATTAAAGAAGCCAAAGCGACAACTTCGTCTTCGCTGGCTTCTTCCGAATAACGAATTCCGCCTTTGACCGGCAATTTATGATGGCTGTGTTCGGCACGCCACGCGGTCATTGTTTCGTAACCGCCGCCTTTCCGAATCGGAAACTGAAACGAGTAAATGCTGTTGCACATTTTTATTTGTTTTAACAAACCTTCGTGATGTCCGGTCAAAGCGGCGGCTTTGTCGAAATATTGTCCCACGCTCGCCAAAAATTTTTGTCCCTGCTGTTCCGCATTCATAGTGTTTTTCCTTTTTGATTAAAATAAATAAAGCAAAGTTACAATAACGTAACATTTTATTCTTAACAGGAAAAGTTTCGTCAATTTTGAAATTCTTTGATAAATATCTTGAAGCAATAAATACCGATGGAAAAATTAACGAAGAAAAACCTGAAATTTAACGGATATTTTTCTTAATCATAAAATTATAAAAATTAAGCATTTGATTAAAATAAAAAACCAACGATAATTCTTGACAGAAACTGAAAAATAATCGTAAGATGCTTGTTAATTAGTTGAAACAGCCCAAAACGAAATTCGGGCGCGGAAAATTTTTCCACAATAATATGTGTTTAAGATTAAGCACTTTCCCCAAAAAGTTTCTAACTAATATGATGCGCGGAGATATTTAAAACCAGTAGGACGGTCAAAAAAATCTAAATTTTCGCGTTTAATCAAAGAAATTCCAAATTAAAAAGTTTTTTGCCGACCTTTTTGGCAGATATAGATATTTATGTGTCTTAAAATCCACAGAATAATACGCCGAAAAATTGTAATAGTTCTTTGAATGTGCCTAAATCAAAAGCCGAAAATTTACATAGACCTGTTCTATTGACAGAAACAGTTGAACTTTTGAAGCCGCTGACGGATGGAATTTTTGTTGACGCGACGCTCGGTTTGGGCGGACATTCCGCGGCGATTTTGGCAAATTTTGATAAAACCGCCGTCGTCGGAATTGACAGGGATGCCGAAGCGATTGATTTTGCAAAGGAAAGACTTGAAAAATTCGGTGAAAGAATTACTATTTTTCAGGCGAACTTTGCCGACATCAAAAAAGTTTTGAGCGACGCAAAAATTGAAAAAGTTGACGGAGTTTTGGCTGATTTGGGAGTTTCGTCATTGCAGTTCGACAGCGAAACGCGCGGATTTAGTTTTCGGTTTGACGCGCCTTTAGATATGCGAATGAATGAGGATTCAGACACGGAAACTGCCGCCGAATTGCTGGAAACGCTGTCGGAATTTGAAATCGCGCGAATTATTTACGAATACGGCGAGGAAAGATTTTCGCGGCGCATCGCGCGGAGAATTATTGAACGACGAGAACGCGGCGAACCTGTCAAAACGACGAAAGAGTTAGCCGAACTGGTTGAAAGATCGGTCAAACGCAGCAAGAGAGACAAAATTCATCCGGCGACGCGCACGTTTCAGGCTTTGCGAATTGCCGTCAACCGCGAGCTTGAAATTTTAGAGCAGTTTATCCGAGATTCAGTTGATATTTTGAAAAAAGACGGACGACTTGCAATCATAACTTTTCATTCTTTGGAAGACAGAATTGTAAAGCAAACCTTCCAAAAACTTGCCGGAAAATGTTTTTGTCCACCGCGAATGCCGCAATGCGTGTGCGGCGCGACGAAGGAAATTGAAATTTTGACGCGCAAACCGATTGTGGCGAACGAAGCGGAAACGGAAGAAAATCCACGCGCCCGAAGCGGAAAACTTCGCGTTTGTTTGAAGTTGAATTGATTATAGATTTTTAGGAAAATTATGAATCGCAAAAAAATAACTCCCAAAAAACCGACTAAAAAATCCAACCGTGAAAGCGAACCGCTTCCGCTTCGCTACATCCTTCTGACGCTGACTTGCGGATTGATTTTGGTCGTCGGCTTTTTCTTTGCCGCCCGCCAGCATTTTTCTTCGATAGATTACGGCATCAAGAATTCCAAACTGAAAAAACAGGTCGAAGAACTCGAAACCGACAAACGTCAGCTCATTTTAGCCAAAGAAATCGCGCTGACACCCGGTGAAATCAAAAAAGCTGCGCAAAAAATTGGTTTAACGATGATGACGGCGAGCAATATCGAAGTTTTTCGACCAAACGGCGACGCGCAGGAAAAGCCTAAAGCCGAAAAAAATGATAATTCAACGCCCAAGCAAATCGCTTCTGAAAAGGTTGCTGACGTGAAACCGGAAACGAAAAAACCGGAAAAAACAGATAAGAAAATGCCGGAAGTAAAAGTTGAAAAAGAAAAAACTCCCGTAAAAACGGCGAAAAAATGAAATGTTAAGGCGCAAATTCGCACTTAATTTCGTGCGTGTTTCCGCAATTTGATAAAAAATGGCAAAACGCACGAAGAAAATCAAAAAGAAAAATCCGGCGCAGACGGCATTTACGCGATTTATGCTGATCGTCGCATTTTTTATTTTGTGGATTGGCGGAATCAGCGTCCGACTCGTGCATTTACAGGTTAATCAAAGCGACTGGCTGCGAAGTCAAGCGTTAAATCAGCGGCGCGATCAAGTCAAAAGTCGGCAGCTGCGCGGGACGATTTACGACCGAACGGAACGCACTCTGGCGATGAGCGTTAATTTAAAATCACTGTATGCCGATCCCGCAGAGATTGATGATGTCGAAAAAACCGCCAAAGAAGTTGCCGCAGTTTTGAAAGTTAAACCGAACGACATCTTAAAAAATCTGCGTGAAGGCAAGGAAAATAACAAAAGATTCGTCTGGCTGGCGCGAACCTTGGACGAAAACGCGGCGCAGAAAGTCAATGACGCTTTAAGAGATACGGAAATCAGAAAATTTGACGAGCCGAGATTTACCGGACTTCACTGGCGCGAAGAACAAAAACGCAGTTACCCGTATAAATCTCTGGCGGCGCAGGTAATCGGTTTCAGCAACGCTGAAGATGTCGGACAGGCAGGAATCGAACAGTCGAAGGAAGATATTTTGCGCGGCACGGTAGTCAAAGGCTGGCAGGATAGAGATCGTTTGGGCAGAGTTTATGACCAATCGGAAATCAAGCGCGAACCGCCGAACGATATAGTTTTAACTCTGAGCAGTTCGATTCAATACAAAGTCGAACAGGCACTTGAAAGCGGCGTTAAATCGTCAAATTCTAAATCCGGTCTGGCAATCGTGCTTGACCCGAAAACTGGCGAAGTTTTGGCGTTGGCGAATTATCCGACTTTTGACCCGAATGAATTCAGCAAATACGCGCCGGAAAGCTATACAAACAAAGCACTGCAATATGTTTACGCACCCGGTTCGGTTTTCAAAGTTATCACTTACAGCGGCGCATTGCAGGAAAACCAAATCGAACCTGACGGTCAAATTGATTGCCGAAAAGGTTTTATTGAAGTCGGCGGACATCGTTTTAACGATCCGCACGCGACGAAAGTTATGTCTTATAGCGAGGCGTTAGCCATTTCGAGCAATTATGCGGCGATAAAAACCGCGCTCGGACTTGGCAAAGATAAATTTTACGGCTATGCTCGAAAATTTGGTTTTGGCGCGCCGACGGGCATCGAACTTCCGGGCGAAGTGCGCGGTCAATTTCGTTCGCCCGAAACTTGGAACGGCGACTCGTTAGCGTCAATGGCAATCGGTTATGAAGTCGGCGTAACGGCGTTGCAGGCGGCGACGGCGTATGCGGCGATTGCCAATGACGGCGTGAAAATTCAGCCGCATATTATTAAGGAAATCCGGCAAGCCGACGGGAAAGTCGTATCAACGACAGAGCCGGAAAAAACGCAGGTTTTGAGCGCGGAAAATGCGCGTAGTTTGCGCTGGATGCTGCAAAAAGTCGTCTTAAAAGGAACAGCCAAACGAGCGCAGCTCAACGGTTATACGTCGGCGGGAAAAACGGGAACGGCTTGGAAGTATGACCCGAAAATCAAAAAATATAATGCGGCAAAATATGTTTCGTCATTTATCGGATTTGCGCCCGCCGATAATCCGGCAGTCGTGATTGCGGTTGTAATGGACGAGCCGAGCGGCGGACCGCGAGACGGCGGACAGGTTTCCGCGCCGGTTTTTCGTGAAATCGCCGAAGCCGTTTTGCCCGAATTAAACGTCGCGCCGGATGGAACCATCAAGCAGCAAGTTTTGACGGCGGAAAATATTCCGGTTGAAGTCGAAGCCGCGCCGACTGAGGTTCAAACGGAAAATATTTTAGCCGATAAGGAAAAAGTTCCGACCGCTGAAAAAAAACCGGAAGCAGCGAAGAAAGAAAAAGAAATAAACAAAGAGACAAAATCGCCGGACAAAGAAAAAAAAACAGTCAAACCGAAAACGGAAATATTGGGCGACGAAAAGAAAAATAAATCGAGCGAAAGGACGAAACAAAAAACTTGAAACTTGCCGATGCGATAAAATTTATGAACGCCGATGCGTCAAAACTTAATCCCGCTTTGCTAAACCGGCAAGTCAATTCGTTTGCGATTGACTCCCGCGAAGTCAAAGCGGGTGAAGTGTTTTTCGCGCTTTCGCAGCCTGAATATAAAAACAACTGTTTTAACGGCGATTTTGAAGACGCACACAAATATATTCCGTCGGCGTTTGAAAAAGGCGCGGTCGCTTGCGTGGCGCGTCCCGACAGATTTGTCGAACACAAAGCGAATTTGGAAAAATTTCAAGATCGCTTGATTTTTGCAACGGATGCAATTCTGGCATTTCAAAATCTCGCGCATAATGTTTATCTGCAATGGAATAAGCCGGTTGTAGCAATTACCGGAAGCGCGGGAAAAACGACGGCAAAAGAGTTGACGGCGCACGTTTTGCAAAGTTCCGGCAAGAAAGTTTTGCGGAATATAAAAAATTACAATAACGGATTAGGTTTACCGATAACAGTTTTGAATCTGGCGAATGATAATTCCTACGATGTTGCGGTTTTGGAAATGGGAATGTCCACGCCGAACAACGAAATCGCGCGTTTGTGCCGCATTACGCCGCCGGATGTCGCCGTCGAACTGAATGTTTTGCCGGTTCACGTCGAACATCTCGGTTCGATTGAAAATGTCGCAAAGGCGAAAGCCGAATTGATTGAAGGAATAAAGCCTGAAGGCACGGCGGTTTTGAACGCGGACGATTTCCGCGTTTTGGCAATGCGCGATTTGCACAAAGGCAACACGATAACTTTTGGAATCGAAAACGAAGCTGATGTAACAGCAGAAGATATTGAAATGGAGAGGTTCGGTGAAACGAGATTTATTTTGACTTTGCCAAACGGACGCGCCGAAGTTTCGATGCAGCTTTCGGGAAAGCACAATGTTCTAAACGCGCTTTCGGCTTCCGCCGTCGGATTTTCGTTTGGAATGTCGGCGCGGGAAATTGCCGACGCGCTTGGCTCAATCGCGCCGCCGCCGCAGCGCGGTGAAGTTTTGCATTTCCGCGAAGGTTTTACGGTTATTAACGATTCGTATAATTCAAATCCTGCCGCGCTTTTGGGAATGGTCAAAACTCTGGTTGAAGGCAGACAAGAGGCGAAAAGATTGATCGTCGTCGCGGGCGAAATGCTCGAACTCGGCGCGGATGAAAAAGAAATTCATCAGGAAGTCGGAGAAAAATTAGCGAACAGCGGCATAGATTTTTTAGTCGGCGTTCGCGGCTTGGCAAGAGAAATGACGGAAAGCGCGAAAAATTTCGACTTGAATAAAACGAAATTTTTTGATAGCTCGGCGGAAGCCGGAGCGTTTTTGGCGAACGAATTGAAAACAGGCGATTTAGTTTTAGTGAAAGGTTCGCGCGGCGTACGAACTGAGATTGTTATTGAAAAATTGATGGAAAAATTTGAATTGGAAAAGTGAATTTTTAAGGTGAGCGCAAATTTTTTACAAAAATGGAATTTGAAACGTAAGCAAAAATGACGGATAAAGGACAGCGGACTAATACAAAACCCGAAATCCGAAACAAAAAACCGAACTGATGCTTTATTACCTTTTATATCAAATCGCTTTCAAACAATACGGCGCGGGCAGCGAATCGTATTTTTACAAAGGTTTGAATGTTTTCCAATACGTTACATTTCGCACAGCGTGGGCGACGATTACCGCGCTAGTTATTTCGCTTCTTTTTGGCGGAAAAGTTATCAAAAAACTGACCGCGCTGAAATACGGGCAGGAAATCCGCGAAGAACTTTCAGCGGAACATCAGGCGAAAAAAGGAACGCCGACGATGGGCGGCGTGTTGATAATCGGCGCGGTTTTTGTTTCGACGCTGCTGTGGGCGCGGATTGACAGTCTTTATTTGTGGCTGGCACTTATTTCAACGGCGTGTTTTGCCGCCATCGGTTTTGCCGACGATTATATAAAGATCGTCAAAAAGCGCAGTTTGGGACTGACGGAAAAGCAAAAACTTTTATTCCAACTGCTTACGGCAATTATAGTTTGGGGAGTTCTTTGGTATTTCGCAAATTATCCGTGGAATGTCAGTATTCCGTT
>JBDTSO010000174.1:0-6634 GCA_039931085.1 Acidobacteriota bacterium
TGCCCGTTCACGACGCGCTGCACGGCAACATCGAATCTGCCGTCACCGTCGTAATCGCCCGCCGCAAGATTGTCCGTCGAAAATCCGAAAACTTCCGCGCGCAGCGAATTGGTTTGCGAATTCCAGATATACCAAATCGCTTGTCCGTTTCTGCGGCGCACAATGGCAAAATCGGTTTTGTTGTCGGCATCCCAGCGGCGAGCGACGGGTTCATCGCCCGATTGTCCGAATTGAAAAGCCTTGAAATTTCCCGTAGAGCTTTCCAGGTAATAAAAAACGCCGGTCGTGTCGCGCCAAACGGCGATGTCGCCGCGCCCGTCGCCGTCGTAATCGCCGGGAACGGGAATGTCCCGGTCGCCGAGACCGAAAGCCGTGGAGGTTTGTGTGCCGTTGCTTCTGTTGGCATACCAAACATTATTGCCCGGACGAAATACCAGAAAATCCGCTTTGTTATCGCCGTCCTGGTCGAGGGCTTTGTGCAGACTTTGTTGACCGGCAATGCCGACGGCGAAAATTAAAACCGAAACAAGGCAAGAAAGCGCGGCTATCGAATAATTATTGGCTAAAGTTTTCATTTTTTATTTCTCCTTTTTAATAAAGATAATTACGACCGTCGAGTATTCGCCGCGTCAAAGCAGCGGATATTTCGACAGCCGGTGTATTGTTCACGGATTCGGCACGAAACCGATTTGATTGTAAAAATTGGGCGACGCATTTAAATACCGCGATTCGGAAACTTTGACTCGCCATTGCCGCAGCATTCGCGTTCCCGGCTGCTGGACGCGGGTGTTATCCCAATCGCCGTCGCTACAGTTCGCCTGCCATAATCCTTGTCCGACCCAGTTTTGATTGATGTAGCTGAACGCTTTGACGTTATTGGCTTCAATCCAGCTAAAAACCGGCGCGTACCAATCGTTCCACGCATTTATTTTTCGCGGATTGAAGTATTGTTTCGGCGCAGCTTCGGCAATCATTAACGGTTTGCCGTGAGCTTGGGCAAAGTTTTTCATATTCTGGCGGGCATTGACGGCGGCATCGGTGTTCGACGCGTTCGCATATGCGAACCAGCTAATCGCCGCCCAATCCACAAACTCGTCGCCCGGATACCAATCTGAAAACGGGCGATTGTTAAAGGTGTAAAAACCGCCGGAGTGCCAGACAAAAGCGACGTTGTTAACGGGCGCAATCTGTTGCCCGCCGACATTTACGCCGCGAAATATGTTGACCATTCGCTGCCACGCCGCGCGATAAGCAGCCGGGTCATAGTGATTCCATGGACCGTCAAACTCGTAGCCGAATCGTAAAAACACGGGCTTGTTCGCGGCGCGTAAAATGTTTGCCATCGTGCGAATGTTGTTGTCCCACATACCGTTGTTGATTTTGTCCAATTGGTCAACGGCATAAACGCCGAGCTGCATCACCGAATCGGGATTATTTCTGACCCAATCCTGCAAATCCTGCGTGCCGCCGTCATCGCAGCCCGTCGCCCGGTGCGTTTGAGTCAGACCTTCGAGATATGTAAAACTCGAATACATCATCAAGCCTCCGGGCGCGCTGACGGATTCTCGATAGAGCGCGATTTCGTCGCGGGCTTGCCCGATGATGACAATCGTTTTGCCGTCCGGCGGCTCGAATTTGGTTAAAGCGGGCGCGGCGGTTTGCGCGAAAATCGTCGTTGTCGAAAAACCGAGCAGCATCAAAAAAATCGTAGAAATAATTGTCGCTTTCATTTTAAGAATTCTCCTTCGTGTGATTTAAAAATTTGTCCTTCAATCTACAAGGCGTAAAAAAAAGGCAAATCGGACAAAAAAAATTCACATTTTCAAAAAAAGTTGTATAATTTCGATGAAATTAACAGACACTCCTGTATTTATGGTTGATTCGCACGATGTAACGATACTGCTTCGGAAAGTGAGCGACGGCGATGAAAGTGCGCCGGAAAAACTCCTTCCGCTGGTTTATCGGGAACTGCGAAAATTAGCGCACGGCTATATGGGAAAAGAGCGCGAAGACCATACTTTGCAGGCGACCGCGCTGGTTCACGAAGCGTATATTCGGCTGGTTGATTGGGAAAATGTCAGTTGGGAAAATCGGGCGCATTTTTTCGCTGTCGCCGCCCGCGTAATGCGGAATATTCTCGTTGATTACGCCCGCCAAAAAAAAGCGGACAAGCGCAATTTCAGACAAAAAATTCAATTAGACGAGGCAATCAGTTTTTCTTCCGAACGCGAAGTTGACGTAATTGCGCTGGACGACGCGCTGGCAGATTTGGCAAAACTCGACGAGCGGCAGGCGCAGATTGTCGAACTCAGATTTTTCGGCGGCTTGACGATAGAAGAAACGGCGCACGCTATCGGCGTTTCGCCGACGACCGTGAAAAATGAATGGACGGTGGCAAAGGCTTGGCTGCGCCGTGAAATAAGTCGGGGACGCGATGCGTGAAAATGATTGGCAAAGTGTGAAAAAGATTTTTTTGGCGGCTCTGGAAACTCCCGCGCCGGAACGCGCCCGATTTGTCGCCGAAAACGGCGGCGGAAATACGGAGATAATCAAAGAAGTCGAATCTCTGCTCGCCGCGCACGAATCGGACACCGGATTTATTGAAACTCCCGCAGTTGCTCTGGCTTCTATTTTATCTGATTCAACGGCAGCTATCGCCGGCAAAACATTCGGCAATTACAAAATAATCCGTGAAATCGGCGCGGGCGGAATGGGCGCGGTTTTTCTTGCCGAACGCAGCGACGGCGAATTTGAACAGCAAGTTGCAATAAAAATCATTCGCCAGACTATCGCCGAAAGTGAAATTATTAATCGCTTCAAACGCGAACGCCAGATTCTCGCTTCCTTAAATCATCCGAATATTGCCAAATTACTCGACGGCGGAGTTTCAGATGACGGTTCGCCGTTTTTGGCGATGGAATTTATAGAGGGCGAAACGATTACGAAATTTGCCGCGCAGGAAAATCTAAATTATGAAGATCGTTTGAAATTATTTTTGAAAGTTTGTTCGGCGGCTGCCTACGCACATCGAAATTTAACCGTTCACCGCGACATTAAACCTTCAAATATTCTTGTTACGAAAGATTTTGAGCCGAAACTGCTTGATTTCGGTTTAGCGAAACTGCTTGATGCAAATTTATTAAATGACACAGAACAAACGCAGACGGCTTTTCGTGCGCTCACGCCGGCTTACGCTTCGCCCGAACAATTAAAAAACGAGACAATCACGACCGCTTCCGATATTTACAGTTTGGGCGTTGTTTTGTTTGAATTGCTGACCGGCGAGCGTCCGTTTCATTTTGAAGGCAAAAGTCTGGAAGAAATTATCAAAACCGCATCGGAATTTGAACCGCCTGCGCCATCGGCAATTTCAAATTCCAAATTCCAAATTCCAAATCAAACAAATCGCAAATCACACATCGCAAATCACAAATTTCTCAAAGGTGATTTGGACAATATTACTTTGAAAGCTCTCCGCAAAGAACCCGAACGGCGTTACAAATCGGTTGAAGCGTTTGCCGACGACATCGAAAGATATTTGAAAGGTTTGCCCATTTCGGCGCGTCCGAGTACTTTTAAATACCGCGCCGAAAAGTTTTTCAAACGAAATTGGGCGGTTTCGAGTTTTGCCGCGCTTTTATTATTGAGTTTGCTCAGCGGTTTGGCGGCGTTTGCGTGGCAGGCGAAAGTTGCCGCCGCGCAGCGCGACCGCGCCGAAAAGCGTTTTGACGACGTGCGAAAACTTTCATCTTCGCTGTTGTTTGAAATCAGTCCGCAGATCGAACGTCTGCCGGGTTCGACGCAGGCGCGTGAAACGATTGTCCGCCGTGCGCTCGAATATCTCGATTCGCTCGCCGCCGAAGCCGCCGACAACGAATCTTTGCAGAGCGAATTGGCGACGGCTTACGAACAAGTCGGCGACGTGCAGGGCAAACCCGGCAAGGCAAATCTCGGCGACTTGAAAGGCGCGACGGAAAGTTATCTGAAAGCGCAAAAAATGCGGCTCGCGCTTGCCGAAAAAGACAGCGGAAATTTTGAACTGCAAAGACTTCTCGCCGCCAATTATTTCTCAATCGGCGAACTTCAATGGTGGTCGAGCAAAGTTGAAGGCGCGTTGGAAAATTACCGCGCCGCGCTTGGCATTTATCAAGATTTAGCTGCCCGCGAACCGGAAAATTTAACGATCAATCGCGCTGTTATTCAAACCAATCTCGGCATTGCGACCGCGCTTGCATTCAACAGCGAACGAAAAAAATCAACGCCGATGTTCCGTCAGATGATTGTCCGGCTTGAAGAATTGAAGGCAAAAAATCCGTTTGAAACAAATTTGGCGCGATTATCGGAAAACGCACATATTTATCTCGCATACGATTTGAGTTGGGAAGATCAAATGGACGAAGCCGGCATTGAAGTAAAAAAAGCCGTCGAAATCGGCGAACCGTTGCTGGCGGCAAATCCGAATGATGCGGGAATTCGCCGCGCTTTGTGGCTGACTTACTTTTTGGCGGGCGGAATTTTTGAAGATGCCGACTTTGCGCATTCGCGTTCATTTCTCGAAAAATCAATCAAATTGGCACAGAAAACTATTGAAACGGACGAAGTAGATTTTCAGGCAAAACACGATCTTGCCCAGAGTTATTCAAAATTGAGCGTGATCGCTGTCAGCGAGAAAAAATTTGACGAAGCAATTTTTCTGCTCGAAAAATCGCGGGAAATTTTGCAGCAATTGACCACCGCCGAACCGCGACACGCCGGTTATCGGCTGAATTTAGCCAATAATCTGACGCGACTCGGCGACGCGCAACAAGGCAAAGGCAATTTATCGGATGCGTTGGCAAGTTATGAAAAAGCTCTCGAACTGCACGAAAAAATGCGCGAAACTGACGCAGATGACAATTTGAACGTCCGCAATCTCGGCAATGTCAACGATCAAATCGGAGAAATTTATAAAAAAATGAACCGATGTGAAAAAGCCGTCGTGTTTTACGAAAAAGGTTTGGCGTTGTTCGATTTGCTCAAACAGAAAAACGCCTTTGATGAATACGACAAAAAAACCGTCGAAGTCTTGGAAAAATCGCTCGCCCGTTGTCAGCAGGAAAACGGAACTTAGCAAAAATAATTCGCTGAAAAGTTAAATAAATTACTGCAAAATCTTCCCGAAGCCGAAAAAGTTTTGCGCGAAGCCGCCGAATTGCGCGAAAAAAATTTACCGAAAGAACATTTTTTAACCGCTTTGACAAATGGCGCACTCGGCGAATGTTTGATGACGCAAAAAAAATATGCGGAAGCTGAACCTCTTTTAAAGGAAAGTTTTGAAAGTTTGAAAATCTCACAAGGTACGGACAATCCGCGAACTGAAACCGCACGCCGACAGCTTGTATCGTTTTACGAAAGTGTGGGAAAAACTGATTCGGCAAACGAATATCGAAAGAAAGTTTTATAATAATTTTTTGCTTTTTAACGAACTTTTCCTTTAAGATGAAAACATAAGATTTTGTTCTGCTTATCATTATCCAACTGTTTCAAAGAATTTATAAATCAAAATAATGTCAGTCGAATTTCAGAGAAATCGGGATTTTGTGCGCGAATATCTTTTATATTTGCAGGTCGAAAAAGGCTTGGCGCGAAATTCCATCGAAAGTTATGAAAGAGATTTGGCAAAACTGCGAGTTTGGGCGGAGAAAAACAATCTCGACGTCGTAAATTTGACGCGAAAAGATTTGCGCGAATGGCTGATTGATCTGGCGGGCGCGCACCTTTCGGAAAACTCCAAACGGCGGTTAATCAGTGCGCTGCGCGGGTTTTATAAGTTTTTACAGTTTGACGGACACATCAAAAAAAGTCCGGCGGAAGATTTGATCGCGCCGCAGAAAGGCGTTTATCTGCCGAAGTTTTTGAACGAAAATGACATCGAAGTTTTGTTTGCCGTGCCGGACGTTTCAGGCGAAATCGGTTTGCGTGACCGGGCGATTCTGGAGTTGATGTATGCCTGCGGTCTGCGCGTTTCCGAAGCGGTTGATTTGAAAATCGGCGATATTGACGTTGACGCGGGAATTTTAACGTGCAAAGGAAAAGGCAGCAAAACGCGGCGTGTTCCCGTTGGTAAAAGCGCGATTGAATGGCTGAAAAATTATCTCGTTCTGCGCCGGAAAAAGGAAAATGTCGAGATAAATAATCTTTTCGTAACGAGTTTGGGCAGACCGATAAATCGCCAGACGATTTTTAGATTTGTCAAAGAATATGCCGAAAAAGCCGGTCTCGAAGACGTTTCGCCGCATACTTTGCGGCACAGTTTTGCGACGCATCTTGTTCAACACAGTGCTGATATTCGTTCGGTTCAGCAGCTTCTCGGACACGCCGATATTTCGACAACACAGATTTACACTCATATTACCGACGCTCATTTGCGAAAAACTTACGAAAAATTCCATCCACGCGCACATTCGACGAAGAGCGACAAGAAAATTTCAGAGTAAAACAAAATTCTTTTGTCAAGACTTGCAAATCAATGAAAACTTGGCTAGTATGTAGAATTTGCTAATCAGCTCAAAATGTTGACAATAGCAGTAAAGTTTTGAGACGCATGGGTGGTCGAGCGGTCAAAGGCAACGGGCTGTAAACCCGTCGGATTAAT
>JBDTSO010000175.1:0-6631 GCA_039931085.1 Acidobacteriota bacterium
AGATAGACCGAGAGCGTTGTGAGAAAAACTATTGAATTGTAATTTTTTGAATTACTCATTCCTAAAACTAAGCTACGCGAAAAAGGGAAAAGCGGCAAGCATTTAAAGCTGTGCCGCAAACTGGCGAAATTATTTTAACATAGTTTTCTCATTTGCCTTTCGTCAAACTTACGTTCGTATTTTGCGCCGCGCCGCTCGGCTGTTTTTCCTTAGCTTTGGCTTCGGCTTCCTGCAATTTCTTTTCGATCATTTGCTGCGCCGTCGGTTTGTCAATCGTAAAATTCAGCACGAAATTTTTGCCTTGCGGTTCGACTTTGGCGGAATCGAGCAGAGTTTTCAACTCGGCTTCTTTGACCGTCAATTTGGCGAGCGAAAGCAGATTGTTAAAGCCGCTGGAAACTGTTTTGGCTTTATTTTCATCTTTTTGACTCGACGAAATCACCGCATAAATCTGCTTATCGTCCTGAATCAGCGTAAAATCAACTTTGTCCACGCCGAGCGTTTTCAGGTAATAAAACAAACCGCTGTTGTTGATGGCTTCAATCGCGTCTTTGGCGATGTCCACCATTTCCTGATCGCCCTGCTCTTCGTCTTTGAGTTTGGCGTAACGCGATTTTTTCGGGTCTAATTTTCCGTCTTCGGTCAACACGCCGGACATCACAACTTTAAAGGATTTGGTCAAATCGAGTTTTTTCTGCGTGTCAGCGCGTTTCGCCAGAATCTCGTCGGCGAAATCTTCGAGCGGTTTTTTGTTCGGTTGAAAATCCGTTACGGAATCGCTGCTGACCGGCGGTTGAATTTTTTGAACAGCTTCTTTATTTGCGTCCTTTTCAGAGTTTTTATTGACGTTTTCGGCAATCGTATCGCCACCTAAATCCGGCAGTTTTAGCGGCGAAGTGTTTTTCACCTTCGGCATTTTAGGCGTTTTAATACGTTTGGATGGATTGTAGGGAATCGGATTTACGCCGCCGAAAGAAAACGGCGAATCGGGAATTTTTCCCTTAATCGCGTTATCGTTCGGTGTCGGCACAACCTGCGGCGTGTTCATCAAATCCGTATTATTTTGAATCGGCGGATTGATCGGCGGAAAACCCGAAATAGGATTGTTCATCGGAAAATCCGCATTCTGCATCATCGCAAAATCGTCTGGATTAGCGAGCGCGAAATAACCTTCGGGATAAGTCAGCGGCGGAGTTTCGCCCGTCGCGTCAATAAATGTGATGTCGGCATCGGCGAGTTCGGTTTTTTCATAATCTTTGCTGACAAAATCAGTATCAGTTCCCACCAGCATACTGCTGACATAAACCGTGTCCAAAACCTGACAAATCTGGCTGACAAACGGACTATCGCAGCCTTTTTTCGTTAAAAGATTCGTCTGCGCGATGAACGCGATTGCCAATAAATGAAACGCCGCCGCCGCGCCGATAATTTTGTAAATTCGTGGTGTGAGATTCCAATTTTGAATTTCGTAACCTTCAAAAATTCCTTTTTCTTGTTCCTGCATAATTCCTGTTATAAAATTTAATAAAAATAATCAAAATAAATACTTCAAATATAGATGCCGAACGGCGTAAAACCGTTGCGAAACATTTTGCATTTTAACACTTCCGCGTTCCGATTGAAACAATAGACTTTACGCCGCTAAACATTTAATATCGCTCTTATGGCTCGTTCGCAAAACAAGAACAAAAAAAACAATCGGGAAAAATCTAGTTCAAACAATAACCGTCGTAAAGAACGAAAATTTAAACGCGGACTTGCACCGGAAAGTTCCGCCAAAAGTGACTTGACGCGATTAGCCGTTGCGCCGCCGAAATCGGTGGAAAAACTTTTAAGCGGCATCGGAACGCCTGAACCCGCGCCGTTCGTGCCGGACGATTTTCAAACCGAAGCTCTCGAAGCTATTGAATTTGAAGACGTTTTAGTTACCGCGCCGACCGGAAGCGGCAAAACGTGGATTGCCCGCGAAGAAATCCGCAGACTGCTTGAACAAGGCAAACGCGCTTGGTACACAACGCCGCTCAAGGCTTTGACAAACTCGAAATACGTGGAATTTTCCGCAGAATTCGGCGCGGAAAACGTCGGAATTTTAACCGGCGACCGCAAGGAAAATTACAATGCGCCGCTGATTGTCGGCACGACGGAAATTTACCGCAATCAACTTTTCGATGCCTTGCGAAGCGGCGAACAGGTCAATACGGATTTTGTAATTTTAGACGAAGCGCATTATCTGGCGGACGAAGAACGCGGTCACGTTTGGGAAGAAGCAATAATTTTATCGCCGCCGCGAATTCGTCTGCTTTTATTGTCGGCGACTGTCGGCAACGCCGAAGAATTTGCGCGTTGGATTGAAGAAGTGCGCGGCGTAAAAGTTCACGTCATCAACCGCGCCGGTTCGCGTCCGGTCGAACTTCGCGCCGCTTTTCTCGCGCCGAATCAGCAGCTTTTTCCGCTTTTTAATGAGGAAGGAAGTTTTAACCGCGCCATTGAACAATTCGCACGGGAAGATAATCGTTTTGAACGCCGCAGACGATATTAAAAGGAATCAATTTTTATATTCGCTCAAAAATAATTTTCCTTCTCGGTCAATCAAGCCTAATTTCACGCGGTCAAGCCACCCGATTCTGCCCAAAACATTGCGGTCAAAAAATTCGCTTTCGGCAAAATAAACAGTCGAAACCGTTTCGATGCCGAGAACTGTCAAAGCCAACTCGTGTCCGAAGGCGCGAAAACTTCCCGTCGCCGTGCCGGTGTCGGCGGGAATTCCTTTTTCGATTTCCAAACCTAGAAGTTCGCCGTGAAGTTTTTGAAAAACGCAAAATGTCGAGCCGGTGTCAATTTTGGCATCAAATTCGACATCTTTATCGGCATAACGAAAATTAACAGAAACGATGATGCCTATGTCAAACATCTGTAAAGATGAGTTTTATCAAATTCTATCGTTTCCGCCATTTTACCAACCGCCGAAAGGCTGTGTTTCTTTCAGGCTGACGCGATGCATCAAAGGTGTTTTCACGCCTTTGCTTTGCGCTTCGCGGTGAACCTTTTTGCCGTCAGTTCCGTGTGCTAACAGAGTTTCGCCGTCGAGCGCAACCCATTGACCGTCAAATTCCAGACGGTTTTCCTGAATCCATTGCATCGAGCGACGGAAACGTCTTTGCTTTTCTTCAAAATCATTTGATTGATTAATTTCGCTGCTTTCGTGTTCGAGCCAAATTTTTACTTTTTCGCGTTCAGGCGGCGGCAGTTGCCGAATAACTTCAATTACCTGTTCAAAAGTCGGATTCATAAACTCACCTCGAAATTTATTTTAACATTTATCGCAAAGCGGTTCTGACTTTTTCGAGTGCGCCTTCCAAAACCGAATCTTCGCGGGCGATGCAGATTCTCATATATGCGTCCCAGTCGTCGGAATCGGCAAACGCGCTGCCGGGCGTTCCGGCGACTCCGTTTTTCATCAGCATTTCGTTGAACGGCAAAGCATCGTTAAATTCTTCGGGAATTCGCGTCCAGAGATAAAATGCCGAACCCGAATTATAGATTTTGAATCCTAAATCGGTTAATTCTTCACTAACAAAACGGCGTTTCGCGTCGAACTTATCGCGCAGTTTCGTATAATAATCGGCATCTTTCATCAAAACACGCGAAAGCGCGGCTTGCAGAGGTGTTGCCGGACAAACGTAAATTACGTTGACAGCATTGTTTATCGGCTGAATCAATTCGCCTTTACCGTAAGCGTAACCTAAACGCCAACCGGAAATGTTCCACGATTTTGAAAATGAATTGACGGTAATCGTTCGTTCCCACATCTCCGGCAAACTCGCAATCGGAATATGCGGATTTTCGCCCGTTACGTAATGTTCATAAACTTCGTCGGAAATAACGAGCAAATCCAATTCCTGCGCGACTTCGGAAATGGCTTCGAGTTCGCTCTGCGTCATCACTTTGCCCGACGGATTTGCTGGTGTGCAGACGATAATCGCTTTTAACGGAAATTCGCTTCTGTCTTTTAATTCCCTGCATTTTTTTAAAAGCGCGTCTTTTTCAAACTTCAAATCTTTGTCTAATTCAAAAGTTTCGGTTTTCGCGCCGAATTCTTCCAAAATTCTGCGATGATATGGATAGTAAGGCTCGAAGACGAGCGCGGATTTATTTCGCAGATAACTGTTTGCGATGCCGATCAACGCGCCCGTTCCGCCTGTCGTTATCATCAGTTCAATCGGTTTCGCGTCAACGTCAACTTCGATATTGTTATATTTTTTGATCTTTGCGGCGACGGCTTTCCGCAGATTCAAATCGCCTTCCGAACCTCCGTAATGATTTTGACTGGCGGCGATGATTTCAGCCGCTTCTTTTGCCAATTGCGGGTCAATCGGCAGTTCCGACTGACCCTGCACAAGATTGCCACTCGGCGGCACGAGGCGCGTAATCGCGCGAATATCAGGTTTTACTTTTTTTGCGGTTTGTTCTTTCATAACTGGTTTTGTTTTTTACTGGTTTTGTTTTTTTCGGCGCAATTTTAAGTTAATGCTTTATGACGCGAAAATCTCGAAACGATATAAATAATCAAAAGTGTAAATGTAACGGCGGCTGAAATCAGACAAAACTGACAAAAAGCCTCGATGACGAATCCCTGCAAATAAATCAGCCAGACTGTAAAAATCGCCATCAAAATAACCTGAATGCCGAACAGCGTCCACGTCAGACGATTGCCGAAAGCCGTTAAAAGTGCCAGCGAAAAAGCGACGAAATATGCAATCGCGCCGAAAACCGCCAGCGGAATACCGAATATTTCGGCGTATTGACTGGTCAAAACCTGTTCGCAGCCTTCGATAATACTGCACGGAACTTGTCCGCCCGTGTAGTGTTTAATCGTCAAAAAAATCGCGTCCGCTAATCCGGCAAGCGCAACCAACGCCGCTAATAACGGAAGTTTGGCAACTGCATTATTTTGATCTACCGGAATTTCGGAACTGCTCATTTTTTATCCTCGGAATTATCAGATTTTCCTTTTGAATTATTTGCGGAATTCGTCATCTGATTTGTATTGGTGTTTGAAGTGTTTGCCGTTTGCTCTGACGGCGACGCGGCGGCTTTTTGCAGTTCGGCATCAATAATTTGACGCATCGCCGGAACTTCCATTTGCTCCGGCGTAAGTTTCGTTACAGTGTCCTTTCCAACGATATAAATTGTCGGTGTTCCGTTGATTTCGATTGAGCGTCCGCGCTTCATATCTTCGTCAACTCTCGATTTTGCCGGAAGTCCGAGCATATCATTTTGAAATTTCGCCACGTCCATTCCGAGTTTTTGGGCGTAACCTTCAAAAATCTTACGCGCGTCGTTGGAATTTTCCCATTCCTTCCGGTTGTCAAAAAGCTGATCCTGCATTGCCCAAAACTTCCCTTGAAGTCCGGCAGCTTCCGCCGCGACTGACGAATCGTAAGCATTTTTATGAATCTGCGTCAGCGGAAAACTGCGATAAATAAACTTGATTTTGTTGCCGTATGCGCCGGTCAATTCCTTCATTTTCGGATGAACCGTACCGCACGTCGGACATTGATAATCGGCAAATTCTTCAACAGTAACCGCCGCCGTTGGCGAGCCGAGCATATTTGGCGGATTCGCTCCGGTCAAACCGCTTTCATATATTTCCTTCTCTGTTTTTCCCGGCGTTGCGTTGGCAGCGGGTTTATTTACATTGGAATTTCCCGATTTACTCGGCGTTTTCGCATTTTGATAAAACCACCAGCCGCCGACCAGCGCGACGAGTAAAACTATACCGATGATTGCAAAAGGGAGATTGCTGCTGTTTTTAGTAGTGTTGTTCATATTTCGTGAATCGCAAATCGTAGTTTTTATCTATTTACGATTTACATTTTTGTAATTTATCTGACAATTTTTAATCTTTTTTTCCCCGCCCTTCGTTCTTCCAAAACTTCGATTGTTTCCCTGACTTTATTGTAAATTCCGTCTGCGTCCAAACTGTATTTTGCAAGTAGAAGTTTCGGATCGCCGTGCGTGATAATTCTGTCGGGAACGCCCAAACGAACGACTTTAACTTTGTCAAGAAGTCCGTTTTCTTCCAATAATTCCATCACGGCTGAACCGAAACCGCCCGCCAAATACGCTTCTTCAACGGTTAAAATTATCCGTTTTGTTTGCGCTAAAGCTAAAATCAATTCCGCGTCGAGCGGTTTGACGAAACGCGCGTTAATAACGGTTGCTTCGATGTTATCTTTTTCCAGATTATCCGCCGCTTCGACTGCCGGATAAACCATCGAACCGTAAGCCAGAATTGCGACTTCGCCCGCCGCATCGCGCAAAATCTCGGCTTTTCCGATTTCCAAAGCTTTCGGCGCGGCGGAAATATCAACGCCGTAACCGTTGCCGCGCGGATAACGAATCGCCGACGGCGCATTCTCCTCAACTGCCGTCAAAAGCATATCGCGCATTTCGGCTTCGTCCTTCGGAGCCATTAAAGTTATATTCGGATAACCGCGCAAATACGCAATATCTAAAAGCCCGTGATGTGTCGGACCGTCCGCACCGACTATTCCGGCGCGATCCATCGCAAAGGTTACGTTCAGATTTTGCAGACAGACATCGTGAATAATCTGGTCGAAACCGCGCT
>JBDTSO010000176.1:0-6621 GCA_039931085.1 Acidobacteriota bacterium
TTTGTGACGCAACTGAACAAGGCGGAGCAATTTTGTCGGAACTTCACGTTTCACGCGGCGCGGCGTTCGGCGATTTGGACAATGATGGAAACATTGATATCGTCGTCGAAGATTTGGACGCTTCGCCGATGATTTTGAAAAACGAGGGTGATAAGTCGAATCATTGGATAACTTTAGAACTCGGCGCGAAACAAGGAAATCCGCTGGCAATCGGCGCGAGAATCAAAGTTACGACGGGAAAAGTCGTTCAGACCGAAGAAATCAGAAGCGGCGGCAGTTATCTGTCGCAAAATGATCTGCGCGTTCATTTCGGACTCGGAAAGGCGATGAAAGCCGACGAAGTTGAAATCCGCTGGAATTCCGGCAAAACCGAAACTATTAAAAATGTCGCGGCTGATAAATTTTACGGCGTATTGGAAGGCGAAGGAATTGTGCCGATTGAGAAAGTTCGCCCGAAATTCAAAAAGTAGCTCAATCAAAAAATGAGAAATAAATTCGGCTTTATAATTCTAATTTTCATTGTGCAAACTGCCGCGTTTGCCCAAAAATCCGCGATTACTTTTAAAGACATTTCGGCGGAAAGCGGAATTAATGTTTCTCACGTTTCCACGCCGGAAAATCGTTATATTATCGAATCAATGAGCGGCGGCGCGGCGGTTTTTGACTGCGACGACGATAACTTTTTGGACGTGGCTACGGTCAACGGTTCGTCGGTGGAAAGATTCAAAAAAGGCGGCGATTTGTTCATCACACTTTATCGGCAGACCGACGGCGCGACGAGTAAAACGCCGAAATTTGAAAACATCACGGAAGCGGCGAACTTAAAACGCAAAGGCTGGGGAATGGCGGTGACGGCGGTTGATTTCGACAATGACGGAATTCTCGATTTGTTTGTCAGCGGATTCAAGGGAAACGCCGCTTATCGCGGACTCGGACAGTGTAAATTTCAGGACGTAACCGAAAAATCGGGCTTGCAGGGGCAGGGTTTTCAGACCGGCGCGGCGTGGGCGGATTTTGACCGCGACGGCGATTTGGATTTATTTGTCGCCGCTTACGTGACGCTCGATTTGAATAATTTGCCGGTTTACGGCAGTTCTCAAACCTGTTCGTTCAGAGGAATTCGCGTCCAATGCGGTCCGCGCGGCATCAACGGCGACCGTGATTTTTTCTACCGCAACAAAGGCGACGGCACTTTTGAAGAGGTCGCGCAAAAAATCGGTGTCGGCGACGACAACAAATATTACGGTCTCGGCGCGATTTGGGGCGATTACGATAACGACGGATGGCTCGATTTATACGTTGCCAACGACGGTTCGCCGAATTATCTGTATAAAAATAACCACGACGGGACGTTTTCCGATGTCAGTTTTGAGAGCGGAACGAGTTACAGCGGCGCGGGCGTTGAGCAGGGTTCGATGGGCGTAACCTGGGGCGATTATGATGGTGACGGCAAACTAGATTTGTTCACTACCAATTTCGACAGCGAATCGAACGCGCTCTATCAAAACTTGGGAAGCAAAGGCTTTCTCGACGTTTCGCTCGAAACGAAAACCGGGCAGCCGAGCAAACCTTATGTCGGTTGGGGAACGGGTTTTGTTGATTTTGACAACGACGGTTTGCTGGATTTGTTCGTCGTCAACGGTCACGTTTATCCGCAGATCGAGTTTATCAAAAGTGCCACGCAGGAAGGTTTTCGGCAGGGTTTTCTACTGCACCGAAACACGGGCGACGGGAAATTTGAAGATTTGTCCAAAATTTCCGGTCTACAAAATTTGCCGCTAAAATCGAGACGCGGCGCGGCGTTCGGCGATTTGAATAACGACGGTTTGATTGATGTCGTTGTAACGAATCTCGGCGAAGTTCCGACGGTTTTGTTGAATATTTCTGAAAATGACAATCAAAAAGTTATGTTTAAGCTGATTGAAAACGGGAAAAACAAATACGCCGTCGGCACGAGAATAACTTTGAAAACCGACAAACGAACGATGATGCAGGAAGTCGAAGCAGGCGCGAGTTATCTGTCACAAAACGATTTTCGGCTTCATTTCGGATTTGGAAACGGTGAAAAAATAGAAAGTGCCGAAATTCGCTGGAGTGACGGCAAAACAGAAAAGATCACGGGAATTTTACCGAATCGCATTATTACAATTCAGCAAAGCAAAGGCGTGACGGACACGAAGAATTTTATTTCGCGTTAAATTGATTATCAAAATAATTTTTGAAGGAAACAAAAAAATGAAAAAAATACTTATTTTAGCTGCTTTCGTATTTGCGACGGCAATTTTTTCAAACATTTTCGGTCAGCAAGCCGCACCGCCCGGGGCAGGCGACAAGGATTTGAACGATAAAAATGTTAAAACCCGCTCGATTGATCTCGAACGGGTTGACCGTGATGCCAGAAAAGAGAATGGTAAGACGACTGAACAACCTGCAAAAAATTCGGTGACGGTTAAGAACCAACCGGAGGACAAATTAGCGGCGAAATACGGCGAGATCAAAACCGATTACGAACAAATTCAATTGTCGCAGGACACGATCATCAAAACGTATCAAGGCAGCGGCACTATTGATTACGCGCAAATCGGCAAATCCGCGTCGGAAATTAACAGCAGTGCGAAACGCCTGAGTTCAAATTTATTTCCGCCGCCAATTGCCGAAGGTGAAGGAAAAGAAGTTGAGCGAAAGCCGGAAAAGGAAGCTAAAACAACAAAAAGCATCAGAGATTTGATCGTTGATTTGGATAATTCAGTCGGCAGTTTTGCGATGAGTTCGATGTTTCAAAATTTGCGGTTGATTGACCCGAAAGTTGCCATTAAAACGCAGGCGGATTTAAAAAATATAATCGAATTGAGCGCAACGCTGAACGCGGAAGCGGAAAAAATGGGAGCCAAAAAATAGTTTCTCCCCGGTATCAAAAACTATGCCTGTTTTTTACATTAACTTTTCCGTCCCGTCGCCATTGATTCGCGGAATTGCAGCGGTATTTTTGACGCTTTGCTGGCTTTTGTCAGTTGGCAGTGCAAATGTTGCGGCACAAACTTTAGGCGACCCGGTTGATGTCAGTCAGGATTTTCAAAAGATGGAAAACGTCTATTTTGTCGGCAGCAAACTGACGGATTTTGACGCGGCGACGGGCGCGGGAAATTTGATTTGGGACAGATATTTGCGAAGCACGACGCTTTCTTTTAACAAGATTGACGGGACTCTGCTTAAAGGCAAGGCGACGGAATTTCCGGCGACGGAATATGACGAAAATCCGGGTTTGCCGTTTTCGATTTCGTTTGTTGATTCGCGCACGATTCGTCTGCGGTTTAATTCCCGCGACGCTCGATTTGATGACGGAAATTCCCTGATGCTAGACGGCGTTCCGAAAAAAGAAAATTTGTGGCAAGTTGTGAAAAGCGATGATGAAATCGTTTATACGAGCGAATTCGGGAAAGTAAAAATCATCAAAAATCCTTGGCACATTGAATTTTACGATGCAAAAGGAAAACTTTTGACGCGGACGCAGAACACGGGTGATCCGCACACTTATTTAACGCCGATTCCGTTTTCATTTGTGCGGCGGGCGAGTGATCTGAGCCGCCGTTTTGCCGCCACTTTTCAATTGCAGCACGACGAAAAAATCTTCGGCACGGGCGAATCTTTTACGCGGCTCAATAAACGCGGGCAGAAAATCAACGCTTTCACGCGCGACGGAATGGGCGTGCAGGGGCAGTTGATGTATAAACCAATTCCGTTTTTTATGAGCAGCGGCGGTTACGGAATGTTCGTCAATACGAGTGCGCCGGTAACTTTCGATTTCGGGCAGTTTTACGATTCGCACAACGTCATTTATTCGGCTGACGATCAATTGGATTTGTTCGTTTTTCTCGGCGAACCGAAAGATGTTTTGTCGGAATACACGAATTTGACGGGGAAAAGTTCCGTTCCGCCGCTCTGGTCGTTCGGTTTTTGGATGAGCCGGATTACCTATAAATCTGAAGCGGAAGTGCGCGATGTGGCGGCGAAACTCCGGCAGTATAAAATTCCGGCGGACGTGATTCATCTCGACACGGGCTGGTTTGAAACCGATTGGCGGAGCAATTACGAATTTTCAAAAACGCGGTTTCAAAATCCACAGAAAATGATCTCGGATTTGAAAAAAGACGGTTTTCACATTTCACTTTGGCAATACACTTATTTCACGCCGAAAAACGAACTTTACAAAGAAATCGTCGAAAAAGGCTACGAAGTGAAAAACGAAGGCGGACGAGAGCCGTTTGAAGACGCGGTTTTGGATATGAGCAATCCGGCGGCGGTCAAATGGTATCAGGGAAAACTCGAAAATCTTTTGAAAATGGGAGTCGGCGCGATCAAGGTTGATTTCGGCGAAGGTGCGCCGATTAACGGGCAGTATGCGTCGGGAAAAACAGGACTTTACGAGCATAATCTTTACCCGTTGCGTTACAACAAAGCGGTTGCGGAAATCACGAAACAAACGACCGGCGACTCGATCATTTGGGCGCGGAGCGCGTGGGCGGGAAGTCAGCGTTATCCGCTGCACTGGGGCGGCGACGCGGAAAATACGGATTCGGCGATGGCGGCGGAATTGCGCGGCGGTTTGTCATTCGGGCTGTCTGGTTTTACGTTTTGGAGCCACGATGTCGGCGGTTTTGTTGATCGTGCGCCGAGAGATTTATACAGACGCTGGATGGCGTTCGGCGTTTTGACTTCGCATACGCGGGCGCACGGTGCGCCGCCGCGCGAGCCTTGGGAATACGACGAAGCATTAACCGAAGATTTTCGCCGCGCGTTAAATCTGCGCTATTCGCTGATGCCGTATATTTACGCGCAGGCGAAAGATTCCGCCGCGCACGGTTTTCCGATGCTACGAACCTTGTTTTTTGAATTTCCAAACGATGAAACTTCGTGGCTGATCGAAGACGAATATATGTTCGGCGCAAATTTGTTGGTCGCACCGCTTTTGGAAACGGGCAAAAACAGCCGCAAAGTTTATCTGCCGCCCGGTGCGTGGATTGATTATCAAACCGGAAAAACTTATGAAGGCGCACGGTGGCACGAAATTACGGCGGGCGAAATTCCGATAATTTTGCTGGTCAAAAATCACACGGTTCTGCCGCACGTCAAACCGGCGCAAAACACCGGAGAAATTGATTGGAATACCATCGAACTGAAAGTTTTCAGCACAGATAAAGCCGATGTTTCAGGAATGTTCGCGCTACCAAATGGGAATTTGCAGAAACTTGATTTGGGTGTTTCCAACAATAATTATATTTTGAAAAACGATTTTTCGCGCGGGAAAATTAGGTGGAAAATCAATCATTTTGAAAACAAATGATTAAAAAATATTTGAAACCACAGATTTGCACAGATAAACACGGATAAATTAATATCTGAAAAATCTGTGTTTATCTGTGCAAATCTGTGGATAAATTTCTTCCTTATTTTTATTTAGAATTATGAAAAACCATCATTCAAAAATTTTATTTCTGATATTTTCGATCTCGCTTTTTTCAACTTTTGCTGTCGCGCAGAAATTTGAAAGTTTGGCGAAAACGCCGCCGATGGGGTGGAATTCGTGGAACGGTTTCGGGTGTAATGTTGACGAAAAATTAATCAAAGAAACCGCCGATAAAATTGTTTCAAGCGGGATGAAGGGCGCGGGTTACGAATACGTCGTGATTGACGATTGCTGGCACGGGACGCGCGATAAAGACGGATTTATTCAGCCGAACGCCGAGCATTTTCCTTCGGGAATGAAGGCGTTGGGCGATTATATTCATTCCAAAAATTTGAAATTCGGCATTTACTCCGATGTTGGCGCAAAAACCTGCGGCGGCAAACCGGGAAGCCGTGGACACGAATATCAGGACGCGGCGACTTACGCGAGTTGGGGCGTTGATTATTTGAAATACGATTGGTGCAATTCGGACGGTTTGAACGCCGCCGCCGCATATACGACGATGCGTGACGCGCTTTATCAAACCGGGCGACCGATTGTTTTCAGCATTTGCGAATGGGGCGACAACAAGCCTTGGGAATGGGCGAAACCTATCGGACATCTGTGGCGCACGACGGGCGACATCACGCATTGCTGGGACTGCGAAGAAAATCACGGCGCGTGGTCGAGCTGGGGAATTATGCGGATTTTGGACAAGCAAAAAGGCTTGCGAATTCACGCCGCGCCCGGACATTGGAACGATCCCGATATGATGGAAGTCGGCAATGGAATGACTTTTTCCGAAGACCGCGCCCATTTTTCGATGTGGGCGATGCTCGCCGCGCCGCTGATTGCGGGAAACGACGTGAGCGAAATGAGTAAAGAAACGCAAGACATTTTGACGAATAAAGATGTCATCGCCGTTGACCAAGACGCGCTCGGAATCGAAGGCTTTCCGGCGATTACTGAAGACGGTTTAGAGATTTGGGTCAAGCCTCTGGCAAACGATGAATGGGCAATCTGCTTTCTGAATCGCACGAACGCCGCGAAAAATATCAATTTTGATTGGAAGAGTAATTTTATCAAAGACGATAATTTTCAAAAACAGCTCGACGCGAAAAAAACGACTTACAAAATCCGCGATTTGTGGGCGAAAAAAGATTTGGGAACGACCGATT
>JBDTSO010000177.1:0-6617 GCA_039931085.1 Acidobacteriota bacterium
ATTCTGCCGTGTGGACAGGCGACAATTACGCGGGTTGGGAACATCTCGCGCTTTCTATTCCGATGCTGGCGAATCTGAGCGTTTCGGGCGTTCCGTTTGTCGGCGCGGATGTCGGTGGTTTTACGGAAATGCCGTCGGGCGAACTATATGCGCGTTGGCTGCAAGCCGCCGCGCTGACACCGTTTTTGCGTTCACATTCGGTGGGCTGGGTCGGCAACAAAGAACCGTGGGAATACGGCGCGGAATTTACAAAAATAAATCGCGCGACGATTGAACTGCGTTATCAATTTTTGCCTTATCTTTATACGCTTTTCCGCCAGCACGAACAAACCGGACAACCTGTGATGCGTCCGCTTTGGTACGAATTTCCGAACGATAAAAGAACTTATTTGATAAATGACGAATATCTCGTCGGCAAAGATGTTTTGGTTGCGCCGGTCGTCAAAGAAGGAGTTGAAACGCGCGGCATTTATCTGCCCGTCGGCGCGGATTGGATTGATTGGTGGACGGGCGAACGGCTCGAAAGCGGGAAAACACATTATCTGAAAACGCCGATTGATTGTCTGCCGATTTTCGTTCGCGCCGGCGCGATCATTCCCACACAGCCGACGATTCAGCACACGGGCGAGATACCGAATGTTGATTTAACTCTTAATGTTATTGCCGGAATTGCGTCTGACAAAACTGAAACGAGCGAGATTTTTCAAGATTCCGGCGACGGTTACGGTTATCGGAAAAACGATTTTCGTGAAATAAAACTCGAATACAAAAACGGAATTCTGCAAATCAATCGCGTCGGAAATTTTAACGGACAGAAAATAAAATATGTCGAATTTGTCGGAATTGCCGCCAAGCCGAAAGAAGTTCGTGTTGACGGCAAATTAGCAGAAAATATGCAGTTTAATGTAGAGCGAAAAAGATTAAAAGTTGAAGTCGGCGAAAATGCGAAGGAAGTTACTTTGTTGCCTTGACTAGCCGTCCACGCTCCGGTTAATGAACTCCCGGCGGCGGTTTGGTGTTTTTCACTCTCTTAAATAAAAGTGCCGCCGGAACGCCGATGAAGCAGATAAACGCGAGCAGCCGAAAATTATCAATATACGCCAAAACTGCCGCTTGTTTGACCATCATTCCGTAAACGGCTTGATAGGCTTGTTGCGTCGCCGTCACCACGTCGGCGTGCGCCATAAAAGAGTTTTTAATTTGCTCAAAAGTTCGCTGAAATGCCGGATTATATTGATCCAAATTAGCGGAAAGTGGAACTTGATGTTGCTGCGCTCCGCGTGAAAGAAACGTCGTGATCGCCGCGATGCCGAAACTTCCGCCGGTGTTTCGCATCAGATTATAAATGCCCGAAGCGTTGCCGATTTCGTCGTTTGAAAGCGTTCCCATCGTCAAAGTCGTCAGCGGCACGAAGACAAATCCGAGCGCGAAACCGCTGACGATAATCGGGTAAATAATATTTGTCTGCGCGATTTCGAGATTGATTCCGGTGAAAACGTAGGTTGACAAACCAAGCACGAGAAAACCGAACATTATCAGATAACGGCTGTCAACTTTGCCGATCAGCCGCCCGACGATAATCATCGAAACGACCGAACCGATGCCGCGCGGACTAATTGCTATGCCGCTTTCTGTCGCCGAATAACCGAGCAAAGTCTGCAAAAACAGCGGAATCAAAACCGTCGAACCGTACAGCACCACGCCGACCGAACCGATTAAAGCCGTGCCGACGGCGAAATTTCGATTGAGAAATACGCGCAGATTGACAATCGGCTCGTCAGTGTAAAGTTCCCACGCGACGAATACCAGCAAACAAACAGCCGACGCAATCGTCGTGAAAATAATAACCGGCGACGAAAACCAATCGCGCTGCTGTCCCAAATCGAGCGTCAGTTCGAGCGCGGATAAACCCAACGCCATCAAACCGAAACCGATATAATCAATGCGTCCGGGTTTTTGATTTTGAATATACGGCGGGTCTTCGACAAACGTATTCGCCATAAACGCGGCGAGCAAACCGACCGGCAAATTGATGTAGAAAATCCAACGCCACGAATAATTATCAGTAACCCAGCCGCCCAGAGTCGGACCGATAATCGGCGCGACGACCACGCCCATTCCGTAAAGTGCCATCGCCGCGCCGCGCTTTGCCGGCGGGAAACTTTCGAGCAGAACGGCTTGAGCAATCGGCTGTAACGCGCCGCCGCCGATTCCCTGCAAGATTCTGGCAATAATCAAAATTGTCAGATTCGGAGCCGCGCCGCACAACGCCGAAGCTATTGTGAAAACGATGATCGAAATGATGAGAAATCGCTTGCGCCCGATAAATTTGGTGATCCAACTCGTCGCCGGCAGAATAATTGCGTTTGAAATCAGATAACTCGTTAAAACCCAAGTCGCTTCGTCGGTCGTCGCCGAGAGATTTCCGGCGATGTGCGGCAGCGCGACGTTGGCGACCGAAGTATCGAGGACTTCCATCACCGTCGCCAGCATTACCGAAATCGCAATCAGCCACGGATTAAAACTCGGTGTCCAAGCCTGCGACGCGGCTGTTGTTTTTTGAACCGCCGAATCAGGCGGCGCGGCGACATTCGATTGTTCGACTGAGGTTTTTTCGCTCATTTTAAAAATCCTCAGCGAACTTTGACCGAAGGCTCGACCGACATTCCCGGCGCGAGCAGATGCGCTTTGTCGTCGGCAGGCTGTTTGTCAAAAACGATTTTGACCGGAATTCTCTGCACGACCTTCACATAATTCCCCGAAGCATTTTCCGATGGCAAAAGACTGAAACGCGAACCCGTGCCCAGTTGAAAACTTTCGATTTTGCCGTGAAAGGTTTGATCGGGATATGCGTCAACCACAACATCTACGGGCTGTCCGATTCGCATATCGGTCAATTGCGTTTCTTTAAAATTTGCGACCACCCAAATATCGTCAGACTGCGAAAGTGCCATCATCGGCGTTCCGATTTGCACGAGTTGCCCTTCCTGAATCGTTTTGCGCGTCACCGTTCCGTCTTCCGGGGCGTAAATTTTCGTGTATGAAAGTTCGAGTTCGGCTTCGTGAACGGCAGCTTCGGCGTTTGCGATGCCCGCTTCGGCGTTACCGATTTGCGATTCATTGACGGCGATGCGTTCCGGCGCGGCGTTCGCATCTTGAAGCTGTCCGATTGATTCGCCGACCTGCGATTTGGTCAAGTCAACTTGTGCTAATGATTGCTGATAATTATTTTGCGCGACGGCGACACTCGATTGCGCTTCATTGACTTTCGATTGCGCGGCTTGAACCTGTTTGTTTGCCGCGTTAAGCTGCGCCCGCGCCGTTTGCAGTGCGTTGGTCGCCTCGTCAAGCAGATGTTTTGAAACATCGCCGCTGTTGTAAAGATTTGAAAGGCGATTATATTCCTTTTGCGCCAAATTAAGATTAGCTTCGATTTGCGGACCGAGTGCTTCGGTTTGTTTTAAGTTTGCCTGCGCGGTTTTAACGCCGGATTGCGCTTGATTTATTTGAGACTTTTTCGCATCGGCGGCGGCGCGTTGCTGTTCGACATTGTTTCGCGCCGCTTCAACGCTGGAAGTTGCCTGCGTTTGGCTCGCGTTCGTCGTCGCTTTTGTCAACGCAACCTGCGCCTGCGATTGATTTTTCTGCGCTTTTGCGGCTTGCAGTTGCGCCTGCGCCTGTTCCAATCTCGCTTCGTAATCTTTCGTATTCAGTTCAACCAGCAAATCGCCTTTGTGGACGAATTGGTTGGAATCAACATAAATCTTCGTGACATACGCCGAAACTTTCGGGCTTATTTGGATAATATCGCCGTCAATAAAAGCGTCGTCGGTTGATTCGAAATGCCGCGCGTTCAGCCAATAAATCAAACCGCCGATTGCGCCGATTAAAATAACCGCTCCGATAATGATAAACAGCAGTTTGCTGCGCGGTTTTTTCTTATCTTCGTTTTCGACGGAAGTTTTATCGTCTTCAGTTTTCGCTTTTTCGGCTTCTGCGGCTGGATTTTCCTCATTGGCGGTTTCAGATTCGGCAGATGAATTTTCCAACTCATCTGCCGTTTCTTCGGTTGGTTTTCCCTTGCTCGTTTCTGTAATTTCTTTGCTCATCGTAAACTGACAATCTTTCCTAAGTAAGTAATCACTTACTTACTTTATGCCACTTTTTGAATGATTTGTCAATTTGTCAAAATTTTCACAATGGCAGCCGAATCGAATTCACGATTTGATTCGCAGAAGAAAATATTTATGCTACGATTAAACTTTTGAGCTTTACAGATGAAAGAAAAAATAGAAATAACCCGCTTTCCGAACGGTTTAGCCGTTTTAACTGACAAAATGCCGGACGTTCGTTCCGTCACGCTCGGATTTTTTTTTCGCATAGGTGCGCGTCACGAACCGAACCAATTAAACGGAATTTCACATTTTATCGAACACACCGTTTTCAAAGGAACGGAAAAACGAAACGCTCTGGAAATTGCAATTGAGACCGATAGATTAGGCGGCAATCTCGACGCTTACACGATGCACGAGGAAACCGGATTCGCCATCAAAGTCGTGGACAAACAACTAACAAAAGCCTTTGATTTGCTGGCTGATATGCTCGTCAACCCGCTTTTTGACGAAAAGGAATTAAAACGCGAACAGCGTGTTATCATCGAAGAAATAAAGATGACGGAAGATTCGCCCGAAGATTTTTTGGGCGAGATTTTCAGCGAACAGCTTCTCCCGAATCATCCGCTTGGACTTTCGATTGCCGGAACGCCGAAATCGGTCAGAACTTTCAACGGCGAAATCACGCGAAAATATCACGCCGAAGTTTTCAATCCGAACAACTTAATTATCGCCGCCGCCGGAAATGTCGAACATCAGCAAATAGTTGATTTAGCGGAAAAATTCTTTGGAACGCCGACAGCTTGTCGGCAAAGCGCAACTTGCCGACAAGCTGTCAGCGTTCCATCAGTCGCCGCGCCGATTTTGGTCAAAAAAAATAAAAATCTCGAACAGGCGCATCTGGTTATCGCCGCGCCGTTTATTGATGCAAAAAGCGAAAAACGCTATGCCGCCGACATTTTGGCAAACGCGCTCGGCGGCGGAACTTCGTCGCGTCTGTGGCAAAAAGTGCGCGAAGAAAAAGGTTTGGCTTACAGCGTCGGCGCGAGCGCGGCGATGTATCAAGACTGTGGCGTTTTTTCGATTTACGCCGGAACTTCGCCGAAACAGGTCGGCGAAGTTCTGGATATTTCAATTGTGGAACTGCGCGAAATCGTCAAAAACGGCATTTCAAATGAAGAATTAGAACTGATAAAAGAACAATCAGTCGCCTCGATTCTGCTTGGTTTGGAAGATTCCAGCGTCCGCGCCGGAAATTTAGCGCGTTTGGAAATGATTCACGGCAGACAAATTTCAGTCGAGGAAACTCTGGCAAAAATCGAAGCCGTTACGCTCGAAGAAGTGCAGGATTTAGCGAAAGAATTTTTCCAAACCGAAAAAATCTCGTTCGGCGCGTTGGGAAATTTAAACGGTTTGAAGATCAAACGTGAGAGATTGGAAATCTGATGCGAAGCGAAATAAAATCGGACAATGTAATCCTGCGAAAATACGAAATGAACTTCGCGCCGCTGCTTTTTGAAGCCGTGATGGAATCACGCGGCGGCGAATTTTCGCATTGGATGCCGTGGTGTCACGAAAATTATAAATTTGAAGACAGCGAAAGTTTTATCAAAAAAGTCGAAGAAAATTGGCAAAGCGAAACACAACTAGGTTTTGCGATTTTCGACGCGCAGACAGAAGAATTTCTTGGCGGAATCGGTTTGAACCAGCCGAATCGAATTCACAAATTTTACAATCTCGGTTATTGGATTCGCACATCGCAGCAAAATCGCGGCATTGCGAGCGCGGCGACAAAGGTTTTGGCAAAAACGGCGTTTGCAGAATTGCCGATCAACCGCATCGAAATTCTTACGGCTGCCGAAAATATTCCGAGTCAAAAAGCCGCCGAAAAGTCCGGCGCGACACGCGAAGGCGTTTTGCGAAAACGCCTCGTCATCGGCGACAGAATTCACGACGCGGTGATTTTTTCATTCGTCCGCGACGATTTTGAAAAATAAAAATCTCCGATTCCTTGCTTCGACTCATCAAGCTTAGTTTCCGATTCAATCCGCGCATTTGTTATGTTAGGATTGATTTTTTATTTGTACGAGTGAAAATTTTATGAGCAACACCAAACCAGCACGCGGAATGCGCGATTTTCTGCCGTCGGATGTTCGCAAGCGCAATTACGTCATCAATATCATTAAGGAAGTTTACGAAAGCTACGGCTTTGAACCGCTCGAAACGCCGTCGGTCGAAAATCTCGAAACGCTGACCGGAAAATACGGCGAAGAAGGCAATCAGCTAATCTTCAAAATCTTAAAACGCGGCGAAAAATTGCAGGAAGAATTGAACGAAGGGAAAATCAAATCGGAAAACGACTTGTCCGATCTGGCTCTGCGCTACGATTTAACTGTTCCGTTGGCGCGAGTCGCGGCAAACTACAAAAACGATTTGCCGAAATTCTTCAAACGCTACCAAATCCAACCCGTTTGGCGAGCAGATCGTCCAGCGCGTGGACGTTTC
>JBDTSO010000178.1:0-6613 GCA_039931085.1 Acidobacteriota bacterium
AAACAAATTGGAAAACGAAATTTTGGATAAAATTCCAAATTCTCGTTTGAACGGCTCGAATAATTTGCAGTTTCGTCTTCCGAACACTTCAAATATTTCTTTTCCGAATTTAAACGGAGAAGCGATTCTCGCAAAGTTAAATGACTTGGATATATGCGTTTCGACAGGTTCGGCTTGCAACGCCGAAACACACACTGTGTCGCCCGTAATGCAGGCGATGAACATTCCGTATTCACAAGCGATGGGCGCAATTCGCTTTTCGCTCGGCAGATTTAACACAGAAGCGGAAGTTGATTTTGTCTTACAGGTCTTGCCGGAAATAATTGATGACTTGAAGGAAATTTCTTTGTAATTTGCAAATATTATTGAATAGTTTTGTATAAATTTGTTAAACTAGATTTGTCTTGGCGCTTGCCTTGATTTACTCCATAAAATTCCAAACCAAAAAGTCAACTGTTTTTCCATAAATAGTTCCAAAAAATCAAAAACAAAATATGCAAACACAAAAGAAGTACTATATCGTCGCATTGAAGTATTATATCGTCGCATTATTGACTGAAAAGATTTTCCATTAAATTGGTTTTAGATAAAAAAATGCAGGCAAAAAAATAACTTTGTAATCTAAAAAAGTTAATCCCGGTTGCTCACGCACTCGTATTTGTTTAATTATAAAATCAGATATGAGTGCGTGAGATTTTTATTTGATAGAATACTGATTTAAAAAATAGATAAAATTTTAGTTTGAAATTTTAAAATATACTTTATGGACATTAGTTATAATTGGCTAAGAGATTTGGTAAAAACGAATTTATCGCCGCCGGATTTAGCGGTTGAATTGACAAAAGTCGGTTTAGCAGTCGAAGTTATTCACGAAAAAGACGACGATTTTGTATTTGATATAGATTTGACCTCAAACCGTTCGGATTGCCTTTCGCATCTCGGCGTAGCGCGTGAAGTTACGGCAATTACGAATTACGAATTACGAATTACGAATTACGAAGACCAAAAGCCAAAGACAGAGGAGCAAAATCTTGTAAAAATTCACGATGAAGATTTATGTCATCGTTTTACAGCGAGAATTATCCGAAATGTAAAAGTTGCGCCGTCGCCGGACTGGTTAAAAAAACGTCTGGAAGCCGTCGGCGAGCGTTCAATCAACAATATCGCCGACATCACGAATTATGTAATGCTCGAACTCGGTCAGCCGATGCACGCATTTGATTTAAATAAGTTAGCGGAAAATCGAGTCGTTGTCAGACGTGCGCGAAAAGATGAAACGATTACGACTTTGGATGAAGTCGAACGCAAATTGGATGAAACAATGCTGGCGATTTGCGATGCCGAAAAACCCGTCGCCGTCGCCGGCGTGATGGGCGGTTTAGATTCTTCAATTTCCAATGAAACAACTGACGTTCTAATCGAAGTCGCGTATTTCAAACGCGAAAATATCCGCCAAACTTCGCGCAAATTAAATCTTTCAACCGAAGCGAGTTATCGTTTTGAACGCGGCGTGGACATTGAAAATCTGATTCGCGCCTCGAATCGCGCTACGGAATTGATTTGTGAATTAACAGGCGGCGAAGCGGGCGAATTTGCCAACGTTTATCCGATAAAATTTACGCCGAACGAAATCGAATCGAAAGACATTCAATACGCCGTAAAAAGATTAACGGGTTTAGAAGTTGAAAAAAAAGAAATTTCAAGAATTTTGAACACGCTCGGCATTCCGCAGAAAAGCGAAACTATTTATCTTTCACCGAGTTGGCGGCACGACGTGGCGATTGAAGAAGATTTGGTCGAAGAAGTGGCGCGGATTTACGGTTACGATAAAATCGCCGAAGAACTTCCGCCTTCGTCGAGTGCGGGCGAATATCAGCCGAACGAAATGCGGAAACTGCATCTGCGCCAAACTCTTGCAAATGCGGGTTTTGATGAAGCGATAAATTACAGCTTTATTGATACGCGCAATGACGAAAAATTTGATTTGATTCCGAATTTTGCCGATGAAAACTTGGACGAAAAGTTTATTTCACTGAGAGATTCGATCATTGAAGGTTCGACTCGAATGCGTCCGAGTTTGCTGTCGGGTTTGCTTGACGCGGTTCGCGCCAATTTTAATCATCAGCGGCGCGACGTAAAATTGTTTGAACTCGGCAAAGTCTTTTCCGCGTCGCCTGAGGAAAATGATCTGCCGAATGAGCGCGAACTTTTTGCATTGGTTTTGACCGGCAGTGAAACTTTGCAAAATAAAGCGATGCCTCTTCGTGAATACGATTTTTTCGACGCAAAAGGCGCGCTCGAAATTGCGGCGAATGCTCTAAACATTCCAGCACTTGAATTTAACGCGGCAAACTCCAAACATCTGCAAAAAGGTCAATCGGCGGAAGTTGTATTAAACGGCAAAAAAGTCGGCACAATCGGGCGTTTGAGCGACGAAATCGCCCAGGGTTATAAATTTAAACAGCCCGTTTTTGTCGCTGAAGTTGATCTGCAAAATTTATTGGAAGCCAAAGAACTCGATGTTTTATACAAACCTTTACCGATTTTTCCATCAATCGTGCGCGATGTTTCTTTGCTTACAAAACGAAGCGTCGGTTTTGCCGATATTAAAAAGACAATTGAAACGGAGAGTTTTGAATTATTGAGAAAAGTCGAATTTGTTGACGTTTATGAAGGCAAAGGAATAGCAGACGACGAGCGTTCGATGACGATTCGCCTTACATACAGAAGCGATGAACGAACTTTATTGGAAGAAGAGATCGAGAAAATTCACGCGGGAATTTTGCAGAATCTTGAACAAAAACTTGACGCAAAACAAAGATTTTAACAAAAAGTTAAGAAATTGCTTGAAGTTTTTTGCAAAAGTGAACATAATCAAGGGCGAAGTTACACGAAAACAATTTAAGCGGAGAAAAAAATGGGCGGACTATCTGGAATGGAAAAATTCTCGCATCTGGAAGACAAAATTTATTTAACAATCGAATTCGCCAAAAAGATGCGCGAAGAAAAAGATAAAATCGAGCGCGAAATGAGTTCGCTGCGGCACGAAGTCAGCAGTCTTTTGGAAGAAAAAACTCGTCTTGAAGAAAAAGTCGAAGATTTGCTTTCCGAGCGCGATGCGATGCAGCTAAAGGTCGAAGGAATGCTCGACGCGATGACGACTATTTTGCCGGAGGTGGCGGAAGTTGTTCGGAGATAAAATATGATTGGAAGCAAGGAAAAAGCTGAGGCGGCGCAGTCTATCCGCGTCGAAATTTACAATCAAACTTACAATATTCGTTCGGACGGAGACAACGAATATATTATGCGTCTGGCAGAATATGTTGACGGCAAAATGCGTGAAATTTCCAGCGGAACGCTGACCGTTGATTCGCTCAAAGTGGCGATTTTAGCCGCGCTTCACATCGCCGACGAATATCATCAGTTAAAAAACCATCAGGAACAAAATGACGCGCAGCTTGCTTCGCGCAGCGCGGAATGCACGGAAATGCTCGACCGCGTTCTGAAACACAAAGAAACCGCGCCCCAAGAAGTCGAAACCGAACAGTGAATCAATTACAAATTATCAATTACAAATGTCAGAAATATATCTTGAATTAGTAATTCGTAATTGATAATTCACAATTGATTTCCTCTGTGTTATAATCTTTTCAAGGCGAAAGAGTTCTACTGCGAAGTTTGTTATCGAACGCTATAATAATTGAGCCAACACTTGAATATACGGGAGACCGATGCCGCTTTCGGTGCAATCTTTCACAGTTAAAGATTTGCCATAGAATTCGGCTTTGCTTCCACAAAGAAGCAGCAGGTCACCCACCTGTAACATACAGGTTCAATTCAATCGTTCGGGACGGCTTTCGCGGTTTTCTGTCGCCTTCTTAATTTTCAATGAATAAATGCGGATAAATTCCCCAAAATATCGCCTTTATTTTTTTATCTCTATTTTCTGCCTTCTTTTTTTTACATCACTATTTCTTATTTTCATTTATCGAACTCCGCCAAAAGTGGATTTGCGCGGGTTCGCGCCGAATGACGCGCTTGCTTATTTTGAAGTTGATGATTTGTCGAAAACTCTCGACGCTTTGACCGAAAACAAAACTTTTCAGGAACTCGCCGAAAGTAAAAAAGATTTTTCTGCGCTGAAAAATGTTCAAATCGCGGTCTTCGTTACCGGATTTGAAACGTCTGAAAAACAAATCACCGACGAAAATTCCATTTTGAATTTTCAGCCGCATTTCGTCGCCGTCGCCGAAACTCACGCGTGGGAATTTCAAGTTCGCTCGCTCATTGAAAGCCAGCTAAACGCTTTTGTCAAAGAGCGTTACGGAGAAAGCGCGAAACTCGAAACGAGCGATAAAAACGGCGGAAGAAACTATATTTGGACGGCAGACGACGGGCGTAAAGTGTTCGCTTTTGTCGAAAAAAGCCGCGTTTATTTCAGCAACGACGAAACGGCAATCGAAAAATGTCTGGCGGCGACGCGCGGCGAAACAGAAAGTTTATTGAAAAACGAAAATTTATCGCGCGCCTTTTCATTAAAATCTGAAAATAATCTTGCCTTCGGCTATATTTCGCCCGACGGAATCGCACAAATCGCCAATTTAACGGGCGTTTCGACGGCGATTGAAGCAACCGAAAATGAAGAAGAAAGAAGTTTTATCGCCCGCATTTTGCCGCAAATTTTGCGAAATACGACGCGGGAAATCGTCTGGACGGCGCAAAAAAACGAAAGCGGAATCGAAGATAAAATTTACGTCGCGCTGACGACGGAAGTTTCTTCAGTTTTCAAAGAAACTTTGAAAACAAACGACGACAATAAAACAAACGCACCGGATTTTTTGCCTTACGACGTTTTTTCCGCCACGCTTTACAACTTGAAAAATCCGCTGATCGCGTGGCGCAGTCTGCTTCTCGTTACGGCAAAAAATACCGATGCCGTCAGCGGAAAATTGCTCATTCAGTTTTCCGGCAGTTTGCTCGAACCTTATGGAATTTTCGACGCGGAAACTTTTTTGAGCGCGATTGGCTCGGATATTGTAACCGCGCAGTTTGACGCGGAAGGCGAAAAATCCGTTTCTATTTTTACGGTTAAGGACGAGGAAAAAGTAAAAAAATCAATCGCCGGCATAAACTTCAAATCTTCGCCGGAAAACCGGAAAAATGCGGAACTTTGGCAATCCGAAGATCAAAATTTGACGGCGGCTTTCATCGAAAATAAACTTATTTTGGGCGATGCGGCAAGTGTTTTAAAATGTTTGCAAACGAAACAAAACGGACAGAACTTTAAAGGTTTTTCTGTAGCTCCGGCAATTTCGCTCACCTTTTCAAAAGAGGCAGATTCGGCGAAAAAAATTGTTTCGGTTCTGGGGAATGTTAATGAAAACAAAAGCGTTACCTCTTCATATCTGATTGATACAAGTTTCACCAAAAACGGGATCGAACGCAAAACCGTTTCCGATTTCGGTTTGCTCGGAACGATTTTAGTGAACATAAATTTCGAGAATTAAGCGGTTCAATTCGAGTGAAAATAAGTAAAATCCGCGTTCCGTTTGTCAAAATCAAAAAGTTCGTGCATAATGATTACGTTAATCCTTCTCTTGCATCAAAAATTGATGCGCTCGTCAAAATGGTTTTTTGGATAGTTCGAGAGCAAGGCTGGTTATTAGTTGCAGAAGCCGCTCACTTTTATTGGGCATCCGAAACCGACCTTCGTTATAAAACAATTTCTGAAGACAATTCGATTCGACGCTTCTTTTGAAATTCCCGAAACGGGAAAAGGTATATTTTTATGTCAGCAAAACTTTATGTAGGAAATCTTTCCTTCGACACAACACAACAAGATTTAGAACAATTATTCGGTGAAATCGGAACGGTCGAATCAGCAAATTTGATTGAAGACCGCGACACCGGACGCTCACGCGGATTCGCATTCGTCGAAATGTCGAGCGATGAAGAAGCGCAAAACGCCATTTCCGAGCTTAACGGCAAGGAAGTTGACGGTCGTGAATTAAAAGTCAACGAAGCTAAACCGCAGGAAAAACGCGCTTCAAGCGGCGGTGGACGCGGTGGTTACGGCGGCGGCGGCGGAAATCGCGGCGGCGGCGGCGGCGGTTACGGCGGCGGCGGCGGCGGCGGTTCGCGCTGGTAGTATTTTGAATAATTAAAATTTGTAAAAGAAAAAGCCTTCGGAAGTTTCCGAAGGCTTTTTCTAAGTTTTAAGGCAGAAGCCAGCGCGTGAGCAATGACGCAGAGTTTGTGCTTCATTGCTCACGCGCTGGCTTCTGCCTTGTTAGTTTAAGAAACGTCGCTGTGAGTGAAAACGCTCAACGAGTTCTTCCAGAAAACCTTCATAAGTAAAATCCTGCAAATCGTAATTCGGCTTTAATTTATACATCAGCGGAAGCGCGACGCGCCACGCCATCCATAATCTTTGACGGTCGCTCAAATCCCAACGCCGT
The DNA here is from genome assembly GCA_039931085.1 of Acidobacteriota bacterium. Taxonomy (GTDB): domain Bacteria; phylum Acidobacteriota; class Blastocatellia; order Pyrinomonadales; family Pyrinomonadaceae. Next base: position 6,459 of record JBDTSO010000178.1, read on the forward strand.
CGTAAGAAAGATTCAACGACTTCGATTTCGCTTTCCGTTATCGCCGAAATATTTGCTTGGAAATCGATCTTTTTCTGCACGCGATGAAATGCCAAATCGCTGATCGGATTGGAAAAAGTTTCGGCAAAAGTCGGTGCTTCGTCGGTTCTCTCGCG
>JBDTSO010000179.1:0-6549 GCA_039931085.1 Acidobacteriota bacterium
AGATGGCGTCAGGGAAGTCGTCAACGGCATTTCGCGCACCAAAATTGTCCCCAAAATTGAAATTGTGAAGCCTCCTGAGAAAGCCGAAATTTCCACTCCTGAGTGGGAAGCGCAAAAGATCGGAACTGGCGCAGGATTGATTGCAGCATTGTTCATTATCGGCAAACTCTTGTCTCGCCGCTAAACTCTTTTCTCGCAGAAGAATACGGCGTTAAGCGTTTAATATTTTCACGAACCGAATTTTCCAACTTAAAATTCATAAAATTTGAACTGCGGCATCAAAGTCAAATAAAAATTGATTTGCTTTTTCAGTTTACAATTTAAATTTTACGACAGTTGAGAGCGAAAACGCGAAGCAGTTACTTCAATAAAAGCGGATATTTTTAGGAATACAAAACTTCATTTGTGATATTATAAATAAAATCAACAAATTAGGAGAAATTATGCGAAAAATTTTACATATTGCCGCGTTTATCAGTCTGTTTATTTCAACAGTTGCAGCGCACGACGATTTGATTATCGGCGTTGAAAAACATCGGCAGCAGGATGTCACGATAAAAACTCAAAAGGTTGCCGGAAACGTCTATGTTTTATACGGACAAGGCGGAAACATCGGCGTTTCGGCGGGCAAAGACGGACTTTTAATGATTGACGATCAGTTTGAAAGAATTTCCGACAAAATAAAAGCCGCGCTCAAAGAACTCGGTTCCGACGAGCCGAAATTTATTTTCAACACACATTTTCACGGCGATCATACGGGCGGAAATCCGGTTTTCGGGAGAACCGGCACGATTATCGCGCAGGAAAATGTTCGCAAACGTCTGCTGATGAACGAAAAACCGTTTCCCGATTTCGCGCTGCCGATAATTACTTACGCAAACAGCATTTCGATTCATTTTAACGGTGAAGAAGTTCGCGCCGTTTATTTTCCGAAAGCTCACACCGACGGCGACACTGTGCTTTTCTTTACGACTTCAAATGTCGTTCATCTCGGCGATCATTTTTTTGCCGGAAAATTTCCTTTTGTTGATTTGGACAGCGGCGGAAGCGTTCCGGGTTTGATAAAAAACGTCGGCGAACTGATTCAGCAAATTCCGTCGGACGCGAAGATAATTCCCGGACACGGCGAAGTTTCAACGCTCGACGATTTGAAAAAATATCATCAAATGCTGATCGAAACGACTAATATTGTCAGAGGAGCGATGGATAAGAAAAAATCGCTCGACGAAATAAAAAAAGCCGGTTTGCCCGAAAAATATAAAGATTGGGGAACGGGTTTTATCAACAGCGATAAATGGATTGAAACTATTTATAAAAGTTATTCGATGAATATGTTGGATATGAAAAACGGTAAAGATACGAAAAAATCTTAAATGTTTCCAGAATCAAAAGCCGCGAGTTTAGTTTCTCGCGGCTTTTTTTATGATAGAAAAACTCGTGAAGCAGTATATTTTGCGCCCTTATTTTGCGCAAACTTTCGCATTAAAAAGAATCAATCTTGATTCCGCCGTTGGTCGTTACAACACGAATCGGCGCACCGCCGCCGTTGATGCTCGTGTTGATGCGATTATTGCGCCATTTTCTTTCGCCTTCGATTTGCAGTCCGTCAATCTCGCTCTTGAATCCGCCGTTGACCGTTCCGGCTTCGATATTTGCCGCGTAATTTTCCGGCATCATCAATTTTACGCCGCCATTTTTCGTTTCGATATTCAGACCGCTTCCAATCCACGTACTGCCGGACAATTTAACGGAAATGCCCCCGTTTTGCGTTCTGCCGCTGACGTTTCCGGCTAAATCCTGCAAATTGATGCCGCCGTTTTTCGTAAAAAAATCCATCGTTCCCGCCACTGAACTGATTGAAATTCCGCCGTTGTTAGTGGTTAGTTTCAAGTTCATATTACGCGGCACGAGAATTTGATAGGAAACCGCCCACGAATCACCGTTGGTATTTTCCGCCGTAATTACGGAATCTTTGCTGATATTGATGCGGCTGACGGCGTTTTGCGCTTCGGCTTTTGAACCGCTCCACGCGACCACACAGGCACGGACGAGAATGTCATTGCGGTTTTCGCCACGAACGCTGATGCCGCCGTTTTGTTTGCCGTCAATTTCTAAAGTATTTCTGACGGGCAAAGTAAATTCGCGCTCGTCAATGGCATTAACTTTATCGCCCCACGACCAATTGTTTGAACAGAAATTATCTTTGTAATTCGATTTGTCCTGAGCGAAAAGATTTGAAGCGGAAAAGATCAAAACGGCGAATAAAACTGCGGTGTAAATGTAATTATTTCTCAAAGTCATAAAGTTTCTCCTGATTTATTATTTGTAGCTGATTTGCAAAATTTGCGATTTCAATTGATAAACACCGCAAAAATTGATTTTGTGACAAAAAAAATTCGATTTTTATGAATTTTAATCACTGACGCTTTTTTCTAAAATCTTTAAAAACAAAAAAGCCGCGAGAAATTTAAACTCACGGCTTTTTGATTTGTTTGTAACTTCCGGTTTAGCTCGGCATTAAAACTGTGTCAACAACGTGAATGACACCGTTTGACTGTTTGACATCAGCGATTGTAACTCTCGACTGTCCGCCTTTTGCATCGGTCAAAACGAGCGTGTTGCCGTCCATTGTCGCCGTCAAAGATTCGCCTTGAACGGTTTTGAATGTCGCTTTGCCGTTGCCTTTTTTGATGGCTTTCATAATTTTTTTGGAATCATAATTACCAGAAATGACGTGATACGTCAAGATTTTTGTCAATGTAGCTTTGTTTTCCGGTTTAACTAATGTATCAACCGTTCCTGCCGGCAATTTATTAAAAGCCTCATCAGTCGGCGCGAAAACCGTGAACGGTCCTTTGCTGCTCAAAGTATCAACCAAACCGGCAGCTTTAACTGCGGCAACCAAAGTCGTGTGATCTTTTGAATTAACGGCGTTTTCAACAATATTCTTTGTTTTATACATCGCCGCGCCGCCAACCATCGGGTTGTCGCCTTTTTTCATCATCATTTTGTCGTCTTTCATTTTGTTGTCTTTCATCGCTTGTGCCGAAACACTGTTAATGTTAAATCCAAACACAAACGCTAGAGCGACAACTGCAAAAATTAATTTTTTCATTTTTTCCTCTTTTTTCCTTTATAACTGAACATTATAGATAAAATCTTTTCTTTGGTAACAAATACATCAAGAAAAATTATCTCTGTATCTATGTTTTCGTTATATTGTGCAAAGCAGATTCAAAAATTAGGGTTTAATAAAAAAATGTGCGGACAAGAATATTTTTGTCCGCACATTATCGAATCAATTATTTTGCCTGACTTCTTTGGTAAGATGCTTTAAGATTTTACGCGACGGTAATTTCCTTCGATAAATAAACGTCCTGAATTGAATTCAACAACTCAACGCCTTCGTTTGTCGGACGCTGAAAAGCCTTGCGACCTGAAATCAAACCCATTCCGCCGCCGCGTTTATTGACGACCGCCGTGCGAACCGCGTCCGCCAAATCGCTTTCGCCCTTTGATTCGCCGCCCGAATTTATCAAGCCGCAGCGTCCCATATAACAATTGGCAACCTGATAACGCACGAGATCAATCGGACTGTCGCTCGTTAGTTCCGTGTAAATTCGCTGATCGGTTTTGCCGTAACTGCTTTCCATATTTAAGGCGTTGTAGCCGCCGTTGGTGGTCGGCAGTTTTTGTTTGATAATGTCGGCTTGAATCGTCACGCCGAGATGATTTGCCTGTCCGGTCAGATCGGCGGCGGCGTGCATATCGCCTTCGGGAGTTTTAAATTTATTGTTGCGAAGATAGCACCAGAGGACTGTCGCCATTCCGAGTTCGTGTGCGTGCGCGAAGGTTTTGGCGATTTCGGTAATCTGGCGCGTTGATTCTTCCGAACCGAAATAAATTGTCGCGCCGACGGCAATTGCACCCATATCTCGCGCCTGATTTATCGTGCCGAACAAGACCTGATCGAATTTATTTGGATAAGTTAAAAGTTCGTTGTGATTTATCTTAACGACGAACGGGATTTTGTGCGCGTATTTTCTGGCAACGATGCCTAAAACGCCGAATGTCGAAGCGACGGCGTTACAGCCGCCTTCGATTGCCAGTTCGACGATATTCTGCGGATCAAAAAGTTTCGGATTCGGCGCAAAACTCGCGCCTGCGCTGTGTTCGATGCCCTGATCAACCGGCAAAATCGAAAGATAACCCGTGCCGGACAACCTGCCGTTGCTAAAAAGCGACTGAAGCGAGCGCAAAACATTCGGATTTCGGTCTGACTGTAACCATATACGGTCAACAAAATCTGCTCCGGGAATATGAATAGTGTCTTTTGGAATAGTTGTAGAAGTATGATTTAAGAGCGTTTCGGCTTCGTCGCCTAAAAGTTCCTGAATTTTACTGAAATCAACAGCCATTTATGTAATTCTCCTGTATTATTAATGTTTTTTAGTAAAGCGTTTTGCACGGAATTATAACATAAAGCCGGATTTTTTAACTTGTGGGAAAATTTTCTTGCTTATTTAACGAATTATAAGTTAGAATGCTTATCGTTATTTTGATTTTCCATTTTTACAATCTCAAAATAACTTTTCCCATAATTATTAACCCGCCCGCAATTCGCGGTGAGTTTCACTTTAAGAATTGTAAAAATTACATACATTATTTAAATAATTGAGGTAAAAATATGTTTTTATTTGGCAAAAAGCATACTGCTTTTCTCTTTTCTCTGTGTTTATTATTCATTTGCTCATCAGGTATTCTCGCTCAGGACAAAGATTGGCGTGAAGTTACGCCGTCGGAATTGACGATGAAGACCGGCAAAGTCGAAGCCGATGCCGATGCCGAAGCTATTTTCTGGGAAGTTCGCGTTGACGACAGCTCTGAAAATTTGTCAATGAAACATTACGTTCGCGTCAAAGTTTTCACCGAACGCGGGCGCGAAAAATATAGCAAAGTTGATATTCCATATATTAAAGGTGTCAAAATTAAAAACATCACGGCGCGGGTTATCAAACCGGACGGTTCGATTGTCGAACTCGCCAAAAATGACGTTTTTGACCGCGAAGTCGTCAAAACCGATAAGATAAAAGTAAAAGCCAAATCGTTTGCCGTGCCGAACATCGAGCCGGGCGTGATTGTCGAATATCGTTATCAGGAAATTTATCCGGGCAGTTCGGCTAACAATATGCGAATGACTTTTCAGCACGATATTCCGATTGAAAATATTACATACTATTTCAAACCTGCCGATAACGTCAGATATTTGACGTTTAATATGAACGACAATAAGTTTATTAAAGACAAAAACGGATTTTATCGCGCGACGATGGAAAATGTTCCGGCAATCAAAGAAGAAGCGCAAATGCCGCCGGAAGATGAAATTCGTTCGTGGCTGTTGCTTTATTACAGCAACGATACAAAAGGAAATTCGAGCGATTTTTGGTCGAGAGTCGGTGGTTACATCGCTCGCAGTTATGACATTAAAGACACGCTCAAACCGGGCAAGGATTTGAAAAGCGCGGCGACTGAAATTACGACGGGCGCGGCAGACGACGATGAAAAACTCGCTAAAATTTTTGAATTTTGCAAAACGAAAGTAAAAAATATCACTTACGACGCATCGCTGACCGATGATCAAAAGGATGATATTAAACCGAGTAAATCCGCGTCCGACACCTTCAAAAAAATGCAGGGAACGAGCGGCGACATCAACGAATTGTTCGCGTCTTTGGCGACGGCGGCGGGTTTTGAAGCCAGATTAGCTTTCGGCGGCGACCGCAGTCAGAAATTTTTCAACATCAATCAGGCTCACGAATCTTTTATTCATTTTTCTTCAACCGCCGTCAAAGTCAATAATCGCTGGAAATACTTTGATCCGGGCAATTTATTTATGCCTTACGGAATGCTGCCGTGGAATGAAGAAGATACGGCTGTTCTGCTTTTAGGCTACAAGGATTACTTAACAACCGAAACGCCGCTTTCGGGAACGGACAAATCGTCCGCAAGAAGAACCGGCAAATTTAAACTGCTCGAAGACGGAACGCTCGAAGGCGTTGTAAAAATTGAATATACGGGACAACTTTCTTACTTACACAAAATGGACAATTATGACAAATCAGCCGCCAAACGTGAAGAAGATTTGAAGGATGAGATAAAAAAACAGATGAGCGCGGCGGAAATTTCCGGCATCAATATCGAAAATGTAACCGAACCGGAAAAACCGTTTGTTTATCAATATAAAATTCGTGTGCCGAATTACGCGCAAAAAACCGGCAAACGGCTTTTTCTTCAACCCGGATTTTTTGAATACGGCAAATCTCCGCTGTTTTCAACCGCCGACCGGAAATATAACGTATTTTTCCATTATCCGTGGTCTGAAGTTGACGACATTAAAATCGAATTGCCGAAAGGATTTTCGCTTGACAACGCCGATTCTCCGGCTACGCTCACCGATCCGCAAAAAATTAGTTCGCTCGACATCAACATCAGCGTTGATAATTCGACGAATACGATGATTTACAAACGTAAATTTTATTTCGGCGGCGG
>JBDTSO010000180.1:0-6543 GCA_039931085.1 Acidobacteriota bacterium
GGGCGGACGAACATTTTTTGAACGAAAACAATGTCGCGCCGTGGAGCGAAATGCCTTTTTATCTTCCTGAATCCGATGAAGATTTGCAAAATTTTTTGACGATGAATGTTGATAAAGCGTTGGCGAAAGGTTTGAAGTTTTGCCCGTTAAACGACACGATTACGGAAACTTTGAATTGGCGCAAAACTCAGGATTTTGAAATGAAAGCGGGAATTTCCGACGAAAGAGAAAAGGAATTATTAAAGCAAATGTCTTCAAGATAACGATATTCCTAAATAATTTCAAAAGATTTTCAACGCAATAAACAATAACAAAACTTTTTCGTAATAAAATCTATGAGAAAGATTCTGGTTATCGGTTCGGGCGGCGCGGGGAAATCTACTTTTGCCCGAAGATTAGGCGAAAAAACAGGTCTTGAAGTCGTTCACCTCGACAAACTTTACTGGAAACCGAATTGGACTGAAACTCCGAAAGACGAATGGCGGAAAATCGTCGGGGAAATTATCAAAGGCGACGAATGGATAATGGACGGCAATTTCGGCGGCACGATTGATTTGAGATTAGCGGCGTGTGACACGGTGATTACGCTTGATCTGCCGCGAACCGTTTGCGTTTATCGCGTTTTGAAACGGCGTTTGAAATATCGCAGCACAAATCGTCCCGATATGAGCGAAGGCTGTCACGAAAAAATTGATTTTGAATTTTTGCAGTGGATTTGGAATTACTCGAAAAATAATAAACCGCAAATCACGGAAAAATTGAAGCGATTCGGGAATGAAAAAACTATCATCCGGCTGAAATCGAAACGCGAAGTCGAAAATTTCTTCGTAAATTATTCGTAATGTTCTGTGTTAAAATTACTGGAGAAGAAGATTTTTATGGGACAAGTTACAATCGAAATACCGCAAAATATTAATCGCACATATCAAGTGAAAGATTCGGAATTTGGCGAGCAACTTCTGCAAAATCTGGAAGATTTTGAGAAAAAAACAAAATCCGACAAGTTGGCAAATATCATACCGCCGCGCCGTAATAGTTTGAAGAAAGATTTAGCAGAAGCCGTCGGAATCTGGGCTGACCGCGAAGAATCGGCGGAAGAAATCGCCCGCAAAATTAGAGATAAAAATAACGGGAAAATATGATTGACTATTTGCCGGACACAAATGTTTTTTCAAAAGTTTTCAAAGGCGATTTAGCCGTTACGGAATTTGTCGAGAATCTCGAAGCCGTAATTGATACGACAATTTATATCGAATGTTTGCAAGGCTCAAAATCTAATTTGGAAAAGCGGATAATAAAAAAATTTTTGGACAATCAGTATTATTCTGGTGTGCGCTCTGCTCGGCGGCGGTGTTGTCGGATTTTCTTTTTTGATGCTTTACAAAGGCATTATCGGATATACTCCGCAGAAAAGAAAAGAAATGAGTCAAAAAAACGATAAGCCGTAAAACAAGGATTTGAATCTCAAATGAATCGGCAAACAATTATATTTATTTCAAGAAAATTCGAGCGGATTGCGAGCATTGTTTAGTAATTTATTCAGACTGAATTTGTTTTATTTGGATTTCTACCCATAAAAACTATCAATATAAATACTCCTGCTAAAATTGCGATGTCCGCCACATTAAAGATGCCGCTTCGTATTTGACCGATTCCGACGTTCATAAAATCCACAACGACTCCGGCATTTAATAGTCTGTCAATTAGATTTCCGATACTTCCTCCGGCGATTAATGCAAGTCCTATAATTAATGATTGTTTTACCTTCTGATTCTGAAAACTTAATCTCGCAATTATCAAGATGATGATTGCTGTCAGCAATGAAGTTAAAAAGAGAATGACCGGACTTGGCAAATGTTCACCAATACTTAAAAATGCACCTGAATTTTCGGCATATTCCAGCCTGATTAGATTATCAAGCAAAACGACGGGTTCGGTTGAAGCGAGTTTGGCTTTGGCGATTGTTTTCGTAAATTGATCGCATCCGGCAGTTGAAAGAATCAGTATACCGATCAAACATATCCTGTAAGTCTTTCTCATATTTGCTTATCAGTCGCGTAACTTTTGACTCAGCCGAATTATTTTGTGTTTCTTAAAGAATTATTTATAACTTAACTGATTTGTATAAGTCAATGAAAATTTGACTTTAGGCAAGGCGCAGGCTAATTTTAAGTGTCAAATTCCGATTTTATACAATCAAATAAAGACGAATTATAAATCAGCTTGAACTGTAATTTTTATGGAATGGCAAAACAACAAATTTAATATCAGCACGGACAGAGATCGTCTGCAAATTGACGCGATTCATAAATTTTTATCCGAAGAATCTTATTGGGCGAAAGAACGGACGAAAGAGCAAACCGAAACGGCGATCAAAAATTCTCTGCCTTTCGGCGTTTATCAAGGCGCAAACTTGATCGGTTTTGCGCGTGTCATTACCGATTATGCGACGTTTGCTTATCTAGGCGATGTCTTTATTTTGGAAGAGTTTCGCGGGCGCGGGTTGAGTAAATGGCTGATGCAGGTCATAATAAATCATCCCGATTTGCAGGGATTTCGGCGTTGGATTTTGGCGACCAAGGACGCGCACGCGCTTTATGAAAAATTTGATTTTACGGCATTAAAATTTCCAGAACGGTGGATGGAGAAAACTGCGCCGAATGCGTATTGAAAATTTTCAACCTTCAAAATTAAAATTGAGGAATATGACTGATAAACGCAGAACAATCGCGCTGATTATCATTGACGGCTGGGGACATTCGCCGCGCAGGGAAGGCAATGCGATTGCGCTGGCGCACACGCCTTTTTACGATGAAATCTGCGCGAAATATCCGAAAACGCTGCTCGCCGCCGCTGGTTTGCGCGTCGGTTTAACGCCGGATACGCCGGGAGAAATTCCGAAGTCGGGCATCTTAATATCGGCGCGGGACGCATTGTGCAGACCGATATTGCCAGAATCTCGAATGCGATTAAAACCAATAAATTTAGTGAAAATCAAGTTTTAAAGGAAGCCTTTACAAAGGCGAAAGCCTATAATTCGGCGGTTCTTCTGATCGGTTTAATGTCGGACGGAAATGTCCATTCTTAGCCCGAAAATCTTTTTTCGCTGCTGTGGATGGCGAAAAACGAAAGTGTTAAAGATGTTTTTGTTCATCCGATTTTGGACGGGCGCGATGTTGCGCCGCGCACAGCAGATATTTATGTCGAAGCACTCGAAATAAAAATGGCGGACATTGGTATCGGGCGCATCGCCACGCTGTGCGGTCGGTATTACGCGATGGATAGAGATAAAAATTGGGAACATACGGCTCGCGCTCGAAGATATCGCACCGACGCTGCTCGGCATTTTGGGCATTCAAAAACCTGAAGAAATGACCGGAAACGATTTGCGGCAGATTTGATTTTTATGTTCCAATTTTTTAATCTTGATCATTAAATCTGAAACTCTGAACCTGAACTTTTGAACTTTAATCCGCAAAATATTTTAATTATCAATTTCGGACAGCTTGGCGATGTAATTTTGAGTTTGCCGGCTTTTTTTGCGATTAGAGAGAAATTTGCGGACGCGAAAATTACGGCTTTGATCGGGAAAGCGAGCGCGGAAATAATTGAACTCGCCGGTTTTGCCGACGAAAAAATCGCCGTTGACCGCGTGAAACTGCGTGACAGCGGAAAATTTTGGTCAATCAATGAGATTTTTAAATTATCGAAGGAAATCCGCCGCCGAAAATTCGATTTTATTATTGATCTGCACAGTCTTTCGGAAACGAATCTGCTCGGGTTTTTCTCGGGCGCGAAACATCGGCTGTATATCAATCGGGAAAGTCGTTCGCTCGATTTTCTGGGGAATTTCGAGCCGAAACCGCCGCTCGAAGATAAAACAAAACACGCGACCGACCGGTATTTAGACGTTTTAAAGTCGCTTTCGATTGAAAACCCGAAGCGATTCGCGCAAATTTCGCCGCCGCTTGCCGCCATCGAAAAAATCGAAAATATGTGGCGCGAAAAAAATATCGCGGACAAACAAACAGTCGGACTTTTTCCCGGCGCGGGTCATCCAAGCAGACGTTGGAAATTGGAGTATTTCGCGGAACTAGCCGGACGATTTGAGCGGCTCGAAAATACGCGAACGCTTGTTTTTCTCGGACCCGAAGAAATTAATTTGCGCGGCGAAATCGAAGAAACATTTCCCGCCGAAACGGTCATCGTTGATAAATTAACGATTCCGCAATTGGCGGCGGCGATGGCGCGTCTGCGAGTTTTAATCAGCAACGACACCGGCGCGATGCACGTCGGCGCACTCGTCGGAACGCCGATTGTGCTTCTTTTGGACGAACGCGCTCCGACAAATTATCTGCCGCTGACGGAAAAAATCCGCGTCATCAGCAACGGAACATTAGATGAAATCAGCGTCGGGGAAGTTTTTCAGGCGGCGCAAAATTATTTGCAATTTTTAAAATGATATTCGGTTACAAATCACTCGGTCAAAAATTTTTTCTCGTTTTAGTTTTATTTTCCGCCGGAATATTTCCGGCGTGCCAGTCTGTCAAACCAGCCTTCGAAGAAACTGACGATATCGTAATAGAAAACGCGGAAAGTCTGGAAATTCCGCCGCCGAATATCAATCTCGCCAGACCGTTGGAAATTTCCGAAAAGCCGGAAGATGTCGCGCTGGCGAATAATATTGATGAAATTATCGAAAAAAGCGATTATTCCAACGCGCGTTGGGGCGTTTTCGTCGTCAGTTTAAAAGACGGGCGCGTGGTTGTCGCCAGAGATGCGCGAAAACTTTTCAATCCGGCTTCGATTCAAAAAACATTGACGGCAATCGTCGCACTCGACAAACTCGGCGCGGATTATCGCTGGAAAACTTCAATAAACGCGGCGAACGCTATCGAAAATGGCGTTTTAAACGGCGATTTGACGCTTTACGGACGCGGTGCGCCGGATTTCGGCGGCGACGAACTCAACGATCTGGTTAAGCAATTAAAAGCAAAAGGCTTAACGCAGATTACGGGAAATATTGTCGGCGACGAAAGTTATTTCAAAGGCGAAGACATCGGTGACGGTTGGACTTGGAACGATTTACAGTGGCATTACGGCACGGAAGCGGGCGCGTTGACTTTTAACGAAAATAAGGCGGGCGTTTATATGAAAGACGGCGTTCCCGTTTCCTCGACAGATTATTTGCAAATCCAAAACGATTTGCAGCCGAAAAAGGATGGCGAAACCAAAGCGTTCGGCATTCGGCGCGGTCTGGCGGACAATCAAATCTATATTTGGGGCAATGATGAAAAGGCTTACGGAAAAGTCGCGGTTCACAACACGGCGTTGTGGGCGGCGAAAACGCTCAAAGAATCGCTCGAGCAACAGGGAATTACGGTCGGAGGCGAAGCGAAATCGGTTGACTGGAAAACGCCGGATCGTTTGAACGTCGAAAATTCCGTCGAACTCGCTTTTGTTGAAAGTCAGCCGCTGTCGGAAATCGTCAAAAAAATGGATAAGCGTTCGATAAATGTTTACGCCGAACTGCTTTTGCGATTGCTCGGAAAAAATTTCGGCGACACCGCGCCCGGCGACAACCGGCAGTTGGCGGAAGTGCGCGGCGACGATCTGGCGGGAACGGAAGTGATCAAAAAATTTCTCGCCGAAAATAAAGTTGCCGCCGATGAATTGCAAATTCACGACGGTTCGGGTCTATCGCGTCTTGATTTTGTTTCGCCCGAAGCGTTTGTCCGCGCCTTTATATACGCGGCGCAGTCGAAATTTTCCGATATTTTTACAAATTCGCTGCCGATTGCGGCGACCGACGGAACTTTGGGCGGACGTTTGGGAAATGTGAAAGGCAAAATTTACGCGAAAACCGGCACGATAACTTTTGTCAATTCGCTCGCCGGTTACGCGCAGGCGAAGGATGACGAAATTTACGCTTTTGCCATCATCAGCAATAACATAACGCGCAAATCCGACGCGACGCGGACGATTGACGCGATTGCGACCAGTTTGGTCAAAAAAGATAAAGACGAAAGTGACAACAAACCGATAAAAGCAGGCAATGAAAAAAAAGCAAACAATCAGAATTAAATTCTCAAGATGTTTTTTACCGGATTATTTGAAAAACTCGACTTTTGCGGCAATATACACTGTAAATATTTTGGACAAAAAGGTAAATATTTGCCGATTTGTTTGATTCTCAATCATCAACAAATTGAAAAGCTAAAAATTAAGGAGTATATTATTTGTAAGTTCTTAATTTTTTGAATTTGTTTGTGTTTTTCATTTAATTTTCGCAAATGAGCCAAAGCGTAAAACCGATATTTTGTTTTACGCTTTTATTTATTGGCTTGAATTGTCAAACTTACGAACATTTTCCAAAGCTAAGAACAGAAATAAAAAACGAACAAGGGAGTAAAAAATGATACAGAAAATTACGCTTTGCGCCGTTCTGCTCGGCATTTTTGTCATCGCCGGCAACGCGCAAAATAATCAGACTGATTCTCAGACACAAAAAGAAGTCAGAACACGCGCAAATCGCGCAACCCA
>JBDTSO010000181.1:0-6492 GCA_039931085.1 Acidobacteriota bacterium
CCGGCGGCAAAAATCACGACGCGATTTTTCTCCAGATGCCGAATAGCGCGGCGGCGGATGAACGGTTCGGCGAGTTGCGGAATATCAATCGCCGACATCGCCCGCGTATAAACATCGAGTTTTTCCAGCGCGTCCTGCAACACGACGGCGTTCATCACGGTTGCCAACATTCCGATATAATCCGCGCTTGACCTGTCCATATTGCCCGCGCTTTTGGACACGCCGCGAAAGATGTTGCCGCCGCCGACGACAACCGCAATCTCAACGCCGAGTTCGTGAACGTCTTTTAATTCTTGAGCGACAGATTCGGCAACTTTTGTGTCAATTCCATAATTTTGGTCGCCCATCAACGCTTCGCCCGAAATTTTCAGTAAAATTCGTTTGAACATCGGCTCTTTCGCTTTGCTTGTTTTCATACTCTTAAATCTATCCTATCAAACTCAATGTTAAAAGCCGCGAAAAGAAAAAGCCCAAACAACTTTGGGCTTTTTTCATATTAAGTTAATTTCCGACCATCGAAGCGACTTCGGCGGCAAAATCGTCCGTTTTCTTCTCGATGCCTTCACCCATTTTATAGCGCGTAAAGCGTCGAACTGTAATGTTTTCTTTGATCGAAGCGATTTTTTCAGCTACTAATTCACTGATCGTTTTCGATGGGTCTTTGACAAACGCCTGATCCAATAAAACATTATCTTCGTAGTATTTATTGATGCGACCTTCGATAATTTTGTCCACAACGTCGGCAGGTTTATTGGCGTTTTTCGGATCGTTTTTAAGCTGATCGCGCAAAATTTCGCGTTCTTTCTCGAGTTCATTAGCCGGAACATCTTCGCGCCGCAAAAAACGCGGATCGGTGGCGGCAACGTGCATCGCTACATCTTTAACCAATTGTTGAAATTCTTCACCGCGGGCGACAAAATCGCTTTCGCAATTGACTTCAACCATCACGCCGACTTTTCCGCCCATATGGATATATGAACCGACCGCGCCTTCCGCCGTTACTCGTCCGGCTTTTTTGTCCGCCGTCGCCATTCCTTTTTTGCGGAGGATTTCAACTGCTTGTTCGACATTTCCGTCCGCTTCGACCAATGCGTTTTTACAATCTACCATTCCCGCGCCGGTTTTTTCGCGCAGGTCTTTTACTGAACTTGCTGTAATTTCTGCCATAATTTACTCCAAAAAAATTTTGATACTTGTTTTGTAAAAAAGCGCAGCCTGTTTTCATATTCGATGAAAAACAGCCGCGCATTTGAGATGAAAAATAATTATTTAACTAGCTGTCGCTTCGGTTGTTTCTTCCTTTTTGATCTCTTCGACTTGCTCATCTGTTAATTCGTTCTGCGTCGTCGCCGTAACCAAAGAGTCTTTTGTAACAACTTTCGCCATATCTTCCGATGCCGATGTTTCGATTTGCGATCTGACATCGGAAGATTTTCCTTCTTCGCCAAATGCTCCAGTAACTTTGGGAACGCTTTTGCCTTCGGTTGTCGGCGCGTTTGAAATCGGATGAGTCGCTTCAGCGGTTGCAACGGATTTGTCGGCAACATTAATTTCCGGCTCAGGATTTTCGTTTATCGTCGGCATTTCGGCGGATTTGCTTTTTGTTTTTTTCATTTCCGCTTTTGCTTCTTCGCTCAGTTCGGGCTTATCGTCAATTCCCTTTTCCGTCGAAGGAGATTGAGTTAAAACCGCATCTTCACCTTCGCCCGCTTCGTCCTCGACTTCAACTCCGCCACCTTCCGTGCCGACATTTTTGCCTTCGAGAATTGCATCGGCAATGCGCGATGTAAAAAGTCGAATCGCACGAAGAGCGTCATCGTTACCCGGAATAACCTGATCAACACCTTCCGGCGAACAATTTGTATCAACTACCGCAACAACCGGAATATCGAGCCGATTTGCTTCGGCGACCGCAATATCTTCTTTGCGAACATCAATAATAAAGAGCATATCCGGCAAGCCGTTCATATCGCGGATTCCGGCGAGGTTTTTCATCAAACCTTCGTGCTGACGATCAAGCTGAAGCCGCTCTTTTTTCGTCAACATATCAAAGCGACCGTCTTCTTTCATCGCTTCGATGTCTTTCATTTTCTTGACGGATTTCTGCACAGTTTGCAGATTTGTCATCAAACCGCCGAGCCAGCGATTGTTGACATAAAATTGTCCGCAACGCTCGGCTTCTTCTTTAATCGCATCCTGCGCCTGACGTTTCGTGCCGACGAATAAAATCTTTAAATTCGGTTTTTCGGCGACTGCTTCCTGCACGTAATTGAGAGCGTCGCGGAAAAGTTTCTGCGTTTTTTGCAGATCAATAATGTAGATTCCGTTGCGCTCGCCGAAAATATATTCCTTCATTTTCGGATTCCAACGTCGAACCTGATGACCAAAGTGAACGCCCGCTTCGAGCAGTTCCTTCATTGTAACTGTAGCCAAAATTAAATATCTCCTTAACTTATTGGTTTTTTGTACTCGCCGAAGTTTAGTTTTATAAACCAAAAAACTCCGACAATGGTTTTCATTTATCATTTATCAATTTAACTTTTGATATTCTGATATATGATAAATATTAAATGATACAATGTAAAATTATCGTTTCGAGAACTGGAATCTCGCACGCGCACCTTTTTGACCGTATTTCTTACGTTCTTTCTGGCGCGGATCGCGCGTCACCAAACCTGCTTTTTTCAATGCCGGACGTAAATCCGCATTATATTCCATCAAAGCGCGGGTAATGCCGTGACGCACCGCGCCGGCTTGTCCGGCTGTTCCGCCGCCTTTGACATTAATTAAAATGTCAAATTTTCCGGCGGTATCGGTTAAACGAAGCGGCTGATGAATAATCATTCGCAACGCTTCGTTCGGAAAATACTCTTCAAAATTGCGTCGATTTACAATCAACGCGCCGCTTCCGGGACGAAGATAAACCCGCGCCGTCGAGGTTTTTCTGCGTCCTGTGCCGTAATACTGAATGTCTGCCATATTCTTAAAGGTATTGGTTGTCGGTTGCTTTTCTCTGACAATCGACTACTGTTTTCTATTTTGTTTCGATTTCAATTGCTTGTGGGTTTTGAGCGGCGTGGCGATGTTCGCCGTCGGCGTAAACTTTTAGTTTTTTCGCCATCGCTTTGCCGAGTTTTGTTTTCGGAAGCATTCCTTTAACCGCTAACTCGATAATTTTTTCAGGGTTTTTCTCGAACATATCCTTAACCGCGACTTCACGAAGTCCGCCCGGATAGAGCGTGTGCCGACGATACATTTTCTGGTCGTTTTTAGAACCTTTAAAGATGGCGTGCCGCGCGTTGATAACAACGACGTGATCGCCCATATCCATAAAAGGTGTCCACGCCGGGTTATTTTTGCCGGACAACATTCGCGCAACTTCCGTCGCCAGTCGTCCGACTGTTTTGCCGTTTGCGTCAACCACAAACCAATTGCGGTTTTCCGCCAAACCCTTTCCACTGGGAAAATAAGTACTCATAATTGCCTGCTTTGTTTAAAATTTCCGCCAAAACGCGAACAGCTAGAATATCGAAATTAAATTTTTACGTCAAGTATTGTTTAGTTTTTATATGCAAAACCGAATTTCGTGCCTGCCATAATCAAACCAACTATTGTTTTCGCGTCTTCGATTTCGCCGTTTTTGATTTTTTCAAAGGCTTTTTCAAAGGTAATTTTTTCGATTTCAATTAATTCATCTTCCTCAAGATTTTGCTGCGTCTCGGTTAAATTCGTCGCCAGATACACGAACATTTTCTCGGTCAAAAATCCTGGCGATACATAAAATTCCGTCAGTTTTTCAACAGATTTTGCAGTTACGCCGATTTCTTCTTCGAGTTCGCGCCGCGCTCCTTCTTCGGGATTTTCATTTTCGTCGAGCGAACCGGCGGGAATTTCCAACAAATATTTTCCGGCGGCGTGCCGATATTGCTTGACCAAAGCAACAGTTTTATCCGCAAAAACCGGCACGATTACCGCGCTTCCCTTGTGTTTTATAATTTCGCGGTCGTATTCGATTTCGCCTTCGCGGATCGAATCGAGCGAAACATCAAAAATCCTGCCTTCGTAAATTTTTTCAGTCGAGATAACTTTCGGTTTCATACTTTTTAAGAATTATTTAATGCAAAGACGCATAGGCGCGAAGCCGCAAAGATTTATGGATAAAATGAAATTTATAATTATTCTAAAATAAATCAATTTGAAAACTTTGCGTTTTACCGCCTTTGCGCCTATGCGTTAAATATTTGAAGATGAGTTCAAAAAATCGCGCACTTTTTTCATATCTTCCCAAACTTCGCGCTTTTTCGTCGGATCGCGCAGCAGATACGCGGGATTAAATGTCGGCATCAATTTGATTCCATTGTAATCGTAAAACTCGCCGCGGATTTGCGAAATGGCTTTTTTCGTATTTAATAACGCTTTCGTCGGCGTATTTCCCAGCGAAATTATCACTTTCGGATTAATCGCCAAAATTTCACGATGCAGAAAAGGTATGAAAAATTTCAAAATATCGGGCGTTAATTCATCGCCCTGCGAAATATATTTGACTACATTCGTTAAATAAACTTCTTCGCGCCGGATACCGATTGCCGCCAAAATCTTTTCCAGCAATCGCCCGACCGGACCCATAAACGGTTTTTCCGAATCGGCATCTGGCGCACCCGGCGACTCGCCGACGACGACAACTTCGGCGTTGACATCGCCCGTTCCGAAAATAAAAAACTCGTTTGCAAACGTCGGCAGGGCTTTGGCTTTCGTCAGCAATTCCTGATTTATCTCGTCAACCGTTTCGTTGGAAACGATTTCGCTTTCAAAATCGTCAAAAAGCGTCGGGTTATTCATCTTCTTTTTCAACCAAAATCAGCCATTCGGCAAATTTATCTTCAACTTGTTCGCGTGTTAATTTGCTTGCGGCAATATTGAGATAGAGTTCGATTATTTCATCATTCGTCGCATTTAGTTTTGCACCGTTTTTTGCACCGTTTAATGTCAGAAACAGTTCAGCGACAACCGCCGCAACGCGCTTGTTGCCGTCAATAAATACGTGTGCTTGAGACAGATGATAAGCGTAAGTTGCCGCGAGTTTGGCAATGTCTTCGGTTTCATAATTAAAACGATTTTGCGCCGCCTTCAAAGCCGACTCCAAACTGCCCGCATCGCGCAAACCTTCGCTTCCACCGGTTTCTCTGATGATTTCTGCGTGAACAAGTAA
The DNA here is from genome assembly GCA_039931085.1 of Acidobacteriota bacterium. Lineage (GTDB taxonomy): Bacteria > Acidobacteriota > Blastocatellia > Pyrinomonadales > Pyrinomonadaceae. The sequence continues at coordinate 5,210 of JBDTSO010000181.1, forward strand.
AATTTCTTCAAAATCAGGAAAGAAAATTTCGCTCATTCGTGTCCTTTCCCAAGTTCGATTAAGGCAGATTTGCGCCGTTCGATAATTTCGCGTGTTGCTTTCAAAACTCTTTTTGTTCTTTCGTTTTGTGCAGGGCGCAAAACGATCTCGCCATTTTTTTCTTTTGTAAATTCTACTTCGTCGCCGTCATTGATGCCGAGTTTTTTCATCTCATCAGCCGGAATCAATATAGTTCCAGAATTTTCATTGTTTGTAATTACAGTCAACATAAAAACTCCTTACAAAATAAATTTTACTTCAATTTATTCAATTCGTCGCGCACTTTTTTCATGTCTTCCCAAACTTCGCGTTTCTTTCGCGGATCGCGCAGAAGATATGCCGGATGAAACGTCGGCATCACTTTTACGCCGTAATAATCCTGAAATTCGCCGCGCAGTTTGGTAATTCCCTCTTTTGTATCGAGCAAATTTTTCATCGCCGTATTTCCCATCACGACGATTATTTTCGGGCGGACGACGGCGATTTCGCGTGTCAAAAAAGGTCGGCAAGTGTGCGCTTCAGCGAGTGTCGGCGCACGATTTCCCGGCGGACGACAGCGGTTGATGTTGCCGATGAAAACATCTTCACGCTTCATTCCGATACTTTCGATAATCTTCGTCAAAAGCTGCCCGGAACGACCGACAAACGGTTCGCCCTGCGCGTCTTCATCCGCGCCCGGAGCTTCGCCGACAAACATCAAATCGGCTTCGCGGTTACCGGTGCTGTGGACAATTTTCGTGCGTCCTTCCCACAGCGGACAGCGCGTACAGTCGCCGATGTCGGCGCGGATTTCTTCGATTGTTTCGTTTGATTCGGGCAACTTTTGCGATACGTCGCCGAACAACGACGGCATTTCTTCAGGTGTAGTTTTTGGCATTTCTTCTTTTTCCCTCGTTCGTTCTGTTGTTTGATTACTATAAAATGAATTGCGCTTCGGCAGCGACGGCAGACGCGACAGCTTTGTAGATTCCAAAAGATTACGCCGCGTTTGATTGGCTTCGAGGTTGGAAACTTTCGGCGCAGATTCTGCGGCTTTCTTTAAAATTTCATCCGTCGGAACAAACCGTTCCAATTTTTCACGCGAAATTTTAGACTTCGGACTTTGGACTTCGGGCTTTTGACTAAAGGAGATTTCCGGCAGTTGAACCGAAAAATTTTCCACGCCGAGTTCCTGCAAATAAAGAACCTGCTCTTTAAGTTCAGCAATCAATGTGGAAAATTCATTCGGCATATTTTGTCAAGAA
>JBDTSO010000182.1:0-6492 GCA_039931085.1 Acidobacteriota bacterium
AATTTACTTCAGGCACGGGTTGGGCGAGTTTTTACGAACCGTTTGACAACGAACACATCAGAGAAATCCGCGACACAAAGTTTGGAATGGTGCGGACGGAAACCCGCTGCGCCCGATGCGACGGGCATCAGGGTCACGTTTTCCCAGACGGTCCGCAGCCAACCGGACAGCGTTATTGTATAAACTCGGCTTCACTTGAATTTTTCCCGGAAGGCGAAGATATTCCGCAACATACAAGCTAAATGTTTTCTAATTTATAAATGGAATCGAGCCGAATTAACGAATTAATTCGGCTCGATTGTTTTGTTTCAGAAGAATCTGACAAGAATAGCAAAATTGTCAAAGTCTTATAAATAAATCACCGCTTTGACTTAAAATCCGTTTCTGAAAAGCGTATTTTATGATTTTTTTTGTAACTAGAAGTTCTTTTTCTGCAAAAGGTTGAGGTTCAAAAATGATTTGACGAGAAATTTCTTCTTGTAATTTCTCAACTAATATTGTATAAATCATAGCGGACAATACATTTCTTGTTTTTTGATAAGGAGATAATTATGAATTTAAGCAAAAGTTTTCTAGTAACTTTCCTGAGTCTTTCCCTTGTTTCTTTTTCTTTCCTGAGTTTAGCAATCCAAAATGTTTCCGCCCAAGAAACCAATATTGCATTACAGCGCGGTTTTAGAACCGGCTATTCGGACGGTTATATGTCCGGCTACCGCGATACGATTGATAACGCTGCGAAAAGCTATAATAAACACAGCGAATATACACGCGCCGACCGTGCTTTTAATAAAGATTACGGTTTGCTCGAAGATTACCGCGACGGTTATCAACAAGGTTTTGAAACCGGATATGATACCGGATTTGAAAAACGCTCGTTTGACGCGACTATTCCGTCAGGTTTAGTAAAACGCGGCGTTGTGGCGGCGAAAACAAGCGTTGAACCGGCAATCGAAGAAAAAATTCCCGAAACGACTGTCGCCGACACAACCGTTGCCGAAACAGCCGTTCCTGAAACGACCGTTGCCGAAACGCCAACGACTGCCGATACACAAAATACAACGACAACCGTAACTGCCGCACCAGTTCAACAGCCAAATATGGCAACCAAAACGGAGAACGTCAGATATTTGAAGCCCGACGAAAACACGATTCTCATTCCGACGGACACCGAATTAATTGTCGAATTGCTCGATAACATCAACACCGAACAAAACCGTGAAGGCGACAAATTCACGGCGCGCGTTATTTCGCCTTATGAACTTGCCGGTGCGACCATCGAAGGCAGAATTTCCAAAATTCAAAAACCCGGCAGAATCAAACGCCGTTCGGAAGTTCTTTTGTCGTTTGACCGAATTATTTTGAATGACAACCGCTGGAGTAATTTCAATGCAATTTTAATTGAGGTTTTGCCAACCAAAGGCGACAATGTAAGACGAGTTGACGATGAAGGAACGGTTGAAGGCAGAAGTTCTGTTAAAGATGATAGCATCAAAGTCGGCGCGACAACCGGAACAGGTTTGGTCATCGGCGCGATTGCCGGCGGTCCGGTCGGCGCGGCAGTCGGTGCAGGAGTCGGTGCAGCTTTCGGTGTCGGCGCAGTTGTCGTTGAGCGCGGAAAACACATCCGGCTCAATCAAAATCAACAGCTTCGTATTAAATCGGCTTATGATACTCAAATCAGATAATCAATGGCGAATTTCACATCAAGTTTTGAATATTTCGTAATCTATTACCGGTCACTCTCGACGTAAAATTTGCCGATTTTGCGTCGTTGCATTCCACGAGATTGAGCAAGGTTTTTTGTTCTCCTTTTTGACTTTGCTGAATCTCGTGGGTGTTTTTTTGTTATGATAATCGCTTTGCTGACCGATTTCGGAACACAAGATTACTTTGTAGGAGCGATGAAAGGCACAATTTTGTCTATCAATAAAGAAGCGCAAATTATTGATATTACTCACGAAATTTCGCCGCAGGATATACAATCCGCAAGTTTTACACTTCGCACTTGTTATCGTGATTTTCCAAAAAAAACAATTTTCACAGCCGTAGTTGATCCCGGAGTCGGTTCCGACAGAAGAGCGATTTTGGTCGAAATCGCAAATTATTATTTCATTGCGCCGGACAATGGTTTATTGAGTTTTATTTTTAATGAAGATAAAACTTTTCGCGTATTTGAACTGACAAATAAAAAATATTTCAAACATCCGACAAGCGACACATTTCACGGGCGCGACATTTTCGCACCAGTCGCCGCGCATCTCTCAAAAGGTGTGAAACCTGACGAATTCGGTAATGAATTGAAAGATTTTATGAGCGTTGGAGAAATCAAACCGCGAAAAGTTTCAGCTAACAAAGTAGAAGCCGAAATTATTCACATAGATCGTTTCGGCAATTTGATTTCCAATCTCAAAAAAGAAGATTTACCAGATAATTTTACGGTTATAATCAATGGAAAAAAGATTTCCAAGATGCAGCAGTTTTTTGCCGAATCGAACAAAAGCGAACTTTTTATGATATTGGGAAGCGCGGGATTTTTAGAAATAGTGGCGTTTCAGGATTCGGCGGCAAAATTATTAAATATTAAACTGCCGCAAAAGTGTGTAATAGAAAAAAATCAGTGAAATAAAGCCTATACTTGTCAGTTGCCATTCCTTTTGCTAAATTTAAACAATAGAAAAATTTATAAATATAAGGATAAAACACAATGAGTACAGCAACAGAATCAACCGCCGCGACTGCCGGATTACGCGGAGTCATCGCCGCACAAAGTAAAATCGGTGATGTCAACGGTGAGAAAGGCATTTTAATTTATCAAGGTTACAACATCCACGATTTAGCGGAAAATTCGACATTTGAAGAAGTCGTTTATTTGCTTTGGAACGGACGTTTGCCGCAAGCGCGTGAACTCGCCGATTTTATCAAGCAGTTTCAATCGAATTACGAAGTTCCCGATCAAATTTTAGAAATGATGGAAACATTTCCGAAGGACGCAAACCCGATGGACGTTCTTCGCACAACGGTTTCCGCGCTCGATTTTTTTGACAAGGAAGGACACGGCACGGACAGCGAAGCGGCAATGAAAACCGCCGTCAAACTGACCGGACAATTGCCGACGATGGTCGCTGCTTGGGATAGAATTCGCAGCGGCAAAGTAATTGTCGCGCCCGATAAAAGTTTGAGCATTGCGGAAAACTTTCTGTATATGCTGCGCGGCGAAAAACCGGAAGCCGACGAAGCGCGAATGTTCGATATTTGCTTGATTCTGCACGCCGATCACGAACTTAACGCTTCGACATTTACGACGCGCGTGGTTGCCGGAACGCTTGCCGACATTTATGGCGCGGTTACAGCCGGAATCGCGGCACTCGCCGGACCGCTGCACGGCGGCGCGAATACGAAAGTAATGGAAACGCTGAAAGAAATCGGCAGCGTCGAAAATGTCGAACCGTGGCTCAATAAAGCGTTGGAAGAAAAACGCAAAGTTATGGGCATCGGACACGCCGTTTATAAAACGGAAGACCCGCGGGCGACGTGGCTTCGCAAATTCTCGAAACAGTTGGGCGAGAAAAAAGGCGAAACCAAATGGTTTGAAATGTCGCAAAAACTCGAAAAATTGATGCACGACAAAAAGGGAATGTTTCCGAACGTAGATTTTTACTCGGCTTCGACTTATTATTTGATGGGAATTCCGCTCGATCTTTACACGCCAATTTTCGCACTTTCGCGCATTTCCGGTTGGACGGGACATATTTTGGAACAATACGCCAATAACAAACTAATTCGTCCGCGTGCCGAATATGTCGGTGAACGCGATTTGAAATATATGCCGATTGTAGAAAGATAAGGTTAGAAGCCCGCGTGTTAGCAAGGGCGCAAAATTTATAAACTAAAAAGGCAAGAGTAACTTTACTCTTGCCTTTTTTATTTTTCTTCAATTTTTTTCCGAACCGACATTATCTTATTGCGAATTATTTTTCTCGAACCATTCGATAATTTGCGGATACAAATCGGAAACCGTTTCCTTTGTCGCGCGGTTGCGATACAAAGCTACCAGAAATTTATCAAACGCGGCAAACTGCGGAAAACCTCTGTTCTTGGTCATCATTTTATCAATTGCGGCAATCATTTTGTCCTGTTCATCGCGCGGCGCGTAATCCACGAATCTAAGACTGACCAACGCCCAATTCATATATTCATTAAAAGCCGCGATGCCCGCATAATAATTCGCAGGCTGAGTTTTGCTCACCCAAATGTCGCGGTTGCCGGTCGCTTTGAGAATTTGGTCGGCGTATTTATCGGCTTCCGGGTTAATATAACCGTGATTAATTTCGGTAAAAACGATGTCGCCGCGAAAAATGATTTTGGCTTTTTTCGATAAATCCTTAAGCTGCGAATTGCGCTTTACATCGTCCGCGTATGGAAAATTGACGTGCGGCTGTAATTCTTTAAAACCGTTGCTTTCAAACCAGTTGCTCGATTGATTGTAGGCGACGAGCGGCGAGAAAATTATTTTATAGGCATCGTAATCATTTGATGCCGGGAAATTTTTATCGAGCCACTTTTTCATCTCGCCAATGTCGGCGACATCTCGATAAAAATCAATCTGCTCGCGGTAAGTTTTTTTGTTTTGTTCGTAAAACTGACGAAAATTTGTTTTGTCGGCAAATGATTGAAGCTGCGCCAGATACGGACGCAGCGTATTTGATTTGCCCCACGAAATGCGGTCATAAACTTTGCTCTGAACGATTTTGCCTTTTATATCAAACTCGAACGAATAGCCGTCCATTTTCAGACGGAAGTAGTTACTGGAATTCTTTTTCAATTCGTTATCCAGAGCCGTCAGCAGCGGATGACCACGATATTTGTCGAACCATTGCCGAACATTTTTATAATATTCGGAATTTTCATAAACCAAATCTCCGTCGGTGATGCCGGTCGGTGTCATTGCAATCGCAATATTTACCAATTCATAGACTTCGGGAATTTTAACCGAGATTTTTCCCTCATTTTCAGCGCGGTATTTTTTATCGAACCGAACGGCGGAAACGAATTTTGTCCCGACGATTTGCGTTTCACAAGTTTTGTCGTTCCACTCGATTATAAAATCGTATTTTTTATTTTCCTCGACCGTAAAACTGATTCGATCAACATCTGTGATAAAAGTTACCTGATGAGCTTTGCCGTCAATCAAATCGGCTTCGTAAATGTCTGGTTTAACTTCAGGTGCTAAACTCTATGCATTTTTTAGCAACTGTTCGCCGTCTTGAATAGTGACCGTTTGACTATTTGATTTAATGACTGGCAATTTATCCTGCGCGGACGCGGCAGCGGCAACCGCAACCAGAACCGCAACCATGTTTATTGATTTTAACAGAGATAATTTCATTATTTTTGTTTGATTCGCTTGAAGTCCGATAAAGCGATTTTTCCGTCATAATTAAAACTACCGCCGCCTTAATTTTTATGACAATCGTTTCAAAACTTTTTCATTTGGCAATTTGTGGTGAACCTTTGTCCGCAGTTTTATCACCGTCATCAAGGGAAATCCCGAAAATTCGCGGATCGTTGATAAATTCCGCGAGTTTTTCCGGGCTGAATGTCGCGCGAATGACGGCGGCTTGATCTTTATCAATCGTTACTAGCGCAATTTTTACGCTGTTTCCGGCTTCGCGCATATACATATAAGCCTGCTGTCCGTCGCGTGAACGGACGCGAAAAACCGAATTCCAATCTGCACCGAACGAATTTTTCATCGCCGACTGCATTTCCAAATCAAGTGATTCTTTTGAAAATTTCAAATCTTCAAATAATGTTACGCTGAAACTTTTCACGCCCGCCGGACGCACGACGCTGACAGCGAAACGCGCCAGAAACATAAACGGAATCTTTACTTTTTTTGCCTGATATTTCGTTTTCAAATGGTTGACGATTTTGCTGTATTCGCCGCCTTGTGCGTTTGCCGTCGGCGCGGTAAAAGTAAAAGCTAAAATCAGGAGAGTCAGCGCGATTGCAATTTTCTTTTTTAAAATCATCGTCTTTCTCCTTTTTAGTTTTTCGGTTGTTTTTGATTGTCGCCGGTTCTTTCGATGTCAATTTTCGGAATGTTCATTTTGCCGCTCATTTCGACGAGCATATCAATATCAATCGGACCGATGACATTGACGACGGCGATGCTTTTCGTGTCGGACACGACGACCGCCACGCCGCTCATCACCTCGCCCGCGAACATTGTGTAAACATCAACTTTTTGGTTGTTCTTTTTACTGCGGACATTCGCCAGTTTTTCCCAACCCGGTGCGTTTAATTGTGCGCGAATCTGGTCAACGTCGGCGACGTTGTATTCGTTTTCGTTGGCAAAATTATAAACTCTGACGTAAATTCCTTTTAGTCCGCTGATCGCCTGACCGACTTTTTTCGCGTCTTCGTCATTAACTTTGACCATCACACGCTTCGCCAAATCGAGCATTTTCCCGTCAATGTTGACTTCGACGA
>JBDTSO010000183.1:0-6440 GCA_039931085.1 Acidobacteriota bacterium
CTTCGCATTTTTGTTTAGTTCCTGCTTTGAATTTTTAACTTTATCTCGCGGGAGTAAAGTTAAAATCGCTCAGATCGTCGGTTACCGTAATAACCAGCGGTCTGTAAAAATAGCGTTTTGAAAACACTGACAAAATTGCGGATTGTCCAGCCTCCACATCGGAAAAGCTATAATAACCGAAAGGATTGGTCAAAACCGTTCGAGTTGTGCCGTCAGCGGCGGTTATATTGACACGCGCACGGCTCAAGCCGCGACCAAACGATGTTAAAACACGCCCGCCAATCGTAACTCCGGCGGCAGTTGTCATACCGACGGTCGGCGGCGGATTTGAACCGAATGTTCCTGAACCGGCAGCCGTAAAACTTTGCAGGAAACCGTTTGTACCTAACGCAAGTAGCGGTGTAACGGAAGAAAAGCCAAATGCCAGGTTGCGTTGGATAGTTCCCGCAAAATTTAAAAAATCCGAATTATAGATAACTATATGATCCGGTGTCGTCCAGTCAAATGAAGCGGCATTACCTGTATTAGTGCCGTTTAAAGTTGGCGTAGCAGTGCTGGCTGAAATAGTGGCAGTAAGCAGATTTGTGCGCGTCCCTACTCCAACCCCGACCGGTGCCGGTGTGTCGCGCACAATACTAATCGTAATCACTTGATCCAGCGGCTGAATGGCGATATTAGAAGTTACCGTCGCCGGTGTTGTCGTTGTCGTCGTAAAAAACAAATGAGCATTCTGGATGCCTTGCAATGATGGATCTAAACCACTTATGTTTTGATAAAGAAAGAAAATCGCTGAACCGCCGCCGACGGTATTAAAGTCGGCACTTGTAGTGTTATTTGTAAAAACAAAATCCTGAGATCCGGTACGCTCAAAAAATTGAGCAAACGTAGTGGTTTGCGCTTGTGTTGTTGAAACAAAAGCTGTAAAGAAAACACCTAATGCGGCGCAAAAAAGTAAGATTTTGGCAAATTTTGCCTGCGAAAATTGATATTTCATAATGTCCCTCCACTCGAAATTATTCTGACTCGGTTTTATCAAAAAAACTGTTAAAAACTCCGACTCGCTCTGCCGAAAAGTTGAAAACTTTTCCTTTGGCATTTGACACTATTTTCGCAAAAAGTGAGCAGCCAAAAATATCAAATCCAGAGTTCAGCAATCTAATATGTGATTTTCTAAAGGTTCTAAACAGTTCTTAAGACTTCCAATGAATCTACAACAAATAAACTGAATTGTCTATAATTTTTAGATGTTTTTGTAAATTACTAATATGAATTATTTTCCAGAAAATTTTTGCAAATTTATTGAGAATGTATTTGATAGATTCAATGCTGTAACTAATTGACTGCGTGGGAGTTATGGTTGTGTTAAAAGACGATTAGTCGGGTCTAAAGTTAATTATCATTGTTAAATTTGTTTGTTCATAGGCAATGATGCAGATTATTTCCTTTATCATCTGTGTACCAGCAAATTTAACAATCTGTCGGGATAATCGGTCATAATGCCGTCCACGCCCATTTCGAGCAGACGGCGCATATCGGCGGGGTCGTTGATTGTCCAGACGTGGACTTTTAAGTTGCGTTTGTGCGCCGCTTCGACAAAATCTTTTGTAACTATTGGAATGCCGCCGATTTGTTCGGGAATTTGCAGAGCTTGCATTGGCGGACTGTATGATTCGCCGATGCCGGTTTTTTCCAACGCCAAAAATTTGCTGACCTCCGACGGACTGGCGGACGTGGCGACTTCAGGACATTCCCGCCGAAAATCGTCAATTACACTTTGATTAAACGAGCCGACGATGACTTTATCAATCATTTTTCGCTCACGAATCAAATTACAGAGAGGTTTGATAATCGAAGGCGTTTGCTGCTTGGGTTCGATATTGAATTTCATTTCCGGCAGAGCGTCGAAAATCTCCGCTAAAGTCGGAACGGTGATTTCTTTGCCGCGAAACGGAAGGGTTTGCCCGCCGTCGGTCGTGAACGGAAAACCGGCATCGAGTTTTTTAACCGCTTCAAGCGTCATCTCGCTGATTTTTCCGCGTCCGTCGGTCGTCCGGTCAACGCTTCCGTCGTGCAAAACGACGAGCGTTCCGTCGGCAGTCGAATGAACGTCGAGTTCAAGAAAATCAACGCCTAATTTTGCCGAATCTTTAAACGCGAGCAAAGTATTTTCGGGAAACAATCCGCCGCCGCCGCGATGCGCGAAAACTAATGGACGCGCATTTTCCTGTCGGAAAATTACGCGCTCCATTGCCGGTTCTCCCGTCGAAGATGCTAAATATCCGTAGAATGCGCCCATAATTAAAACAACAGCGACAAAAAGAAAACCGATTAATTTCAGAATTTTACGCAACACGATTTTTTGATGATAAACGGAGTTATAAAGCTGTTCTTGATTTTTTGAAAATATGTTTGTTTCCGGCGTTTTCCTACGCCGCGATGTTGGAAAATTTTCCAGCGTCGCTCTTAATACTCTGTAAATTAAGTTTTTTAACAATTTGATAAAAGTTTTGAGTTCAAACTTTAGTTTGCCCGCCGCGCTTTGCCGGTAGACGCGCACGCTAAAGCGTGAACTCAAAACATTAAAAAATTTATTTTACAAAGTACGTAATTTACTTTCGTTTCGGTTACTTTGAACGCGCTGCGTTTAAGAAATTTGAAGTTGCAGGAATTATATTTTCTCTTTTTTAATTTGTCCTTCCAATCTTCTCTCGGGCAGAAAATAAATTGCCGGAATAAGCACAAAGATAAAAAACGAAATATAAATGGAAACTAAGGCAAGCGGAACGGATAATATATACAGAAAATTCGATAATATATTTTTGCGAAAAATGTATTGGTCTTGTTTATTCAACTTAGTAAAATTATCAGCTTTTACAAATCGTTCCGCAAGTTTTAAAATTCTCGAAAGAATTTTTCAGTAAAAACGCATAGATTTTACCGCAGATGCTTCCGCAAAAACGAAATAATTTTATAACCGTCGAGATAAACCCAAGGCTTTTCGCCGAGCGTGTAATGTCCGCAGGGAATTTTCACTTCGCTGTGTTTGATGTCGTATTTGTTTAATTCGTCAATGACCTGACGCGACAGATCAACCGGAAAAGTCAGATCGTAAAGCGTGTAGATGTAACGTTGCGGGCGCGGCGGCATTTTGGCGAGTTTGTCCATATAAGCCATCGGCGAAATCGGCATCCAGTATTCGCGCAATTCGTCCAAAGTTACATCGTTTTGCAGACCTTCTTTGACGTGATAAGTCGAAAGACCAGCCCAAACGACATCGGCGACGTAGCCGGAAACGTGGTTGAAAACGCCCGCGTCAATCGCCTCGTCGTGCGCGAAGGCGAAAAATCCGACGCACGAACCGATGCTTGTGCCGACAACGCCGACTTTTTCGTAGCCTTGTTCTTTTAACCAGCGCACGGCGGCGCGTGTGTCAACAACCGACTGCCTTAAACTCTGTAAAGTTCGCCCGACGTTGGGCGCGACTAAATAATCGGCGCGTTCTAATTCCGGCGGCATTCGTTCTTCGTGATAAGGAAGTGTCAGACGCAATGCGGACACGCCGACTTTGTTGAAAAATTTGCACAAATCAAAATATGTTCCGGCTTTCGCGTTCCAATGCGGCAAAACGACGACCGCTGATTTTTTGCTTTCCGAATGTGGAAAAAAAGTCGCGTAAGCAGTGTTGTTTTCGACTGAAGTCGTTTCAATCGCGCTCGTCCAAGACAATTGGTTATCGCTTAGTTTAAAATCGGGAATTTCAGGCGAGAAGAAAAATTCGTCGCTGTTTGCAACGGTTTTTTCGGCATATTCACGAAAAATTTTACGCGGATCGTCGCCGTTTGAATTTTCCTTGATGAATTCCGTTCCCCAACCGAACGGATGCACGACGCGATTGTCATTGAGAAATGCGAAATGGCGTTCGCGGTTGTGCATATAGCGTTTGAACATAAGATTTATGGTAAGAAAATTAAGGTATGAACGCAACCAAAGCACATTTTAATCGAATAAAAATACAGAGCTTATTCACAGGCGGGGCGGAAGAAATTTTACCACAGATGCACACTGATGAAATCGGATGAGAAGATGATAAATCCTTTATTTTTTTACTTTTTATCTGTTTTACTATCCTGTTTTTATCAGTGTTTATCTGTGGTGAAAAAATGCTCCTTTCACTTTGAACAAGCCCTAAAGTAAAAACGGCAAAGAGATAAATTCTCTTTGCCGTTTTTACTTTTCATTTTGATAAAGTTATTTCTTTAAAAGCACGACCGGTGATTGTTCGGCGGCGAGAATTTTCGAGTAAAATTCCTTGACCGAATTGTATTTTTCAACTGGAACGGTTGTTCGGTTCATTACTAACTTGCGCGTGAAAACGAGTTTGCCGTCTTTTGCTTCGTAATTGGTTTTGTAATTTCCAAACGGCGTTTCGAGCGAAACCGCGTCCGGCATTTCGTCAATGATGAAATTCGTCGGCAATGTGAAAGTCGCTGTTTCGCTAAACGATTCGGCATCGAGCATCACCGGATAAGCGCGTTTTTGTTCGGTTAAATAAATAGAATTTGAGCGATTGACGATTGCCGGTTTGAAAACTAATAGACGATTTTGCATCAATTGTGCGTAACGCGGCGCAGAAAATTCGACATCCAAATTAAAACTCGCGTCGGCTTGATTGTCCTTCGGCGTAAGTTTTATTAAAGTGGCGGCAGTCGCGCCGCGCGTCAGCCAGCCTTCGATTCGTTTATTGAAATCGCTGTTTGAAAGAATGCGAAACATCGCGCGGGCGTAAGTTGACTGCTGTCCGGTTGAATGTTCGCGGATGATGCCTTTGATGCTTCCGTCGTCGGTTAAATTTACTTCGATGTTTCTGTTCCAGGCGTTTGATTCCGCCGGTGTGATCGGCATTTTAGACAATCCGCCGTTTTCTCCGGCGATGATTAACGCTTGGCTTCCTTGTTCATAATCGGGCAAATCGCCGACTGATGTGTATGGATCGGTCGCGTCAAAAATTAAAAGTCGTCCGAGTTTGGCGTGTGTGATAATTGTCGGCGATTTTGTTTCATCGCTCACTTTGACGGCGATAATGCAGTGATTAAACTGGCTCGGACTTGCCCATTCCGCACGCACGAAAGTCGGATCGCCCGAATAAATCGCAATCGGATAAGCCTCGATTTTTAAAGCTCTGAGCATCGCCCGCATCAGATTCGCTTTGTCTTTGCAGTCGCCGTAACCTCTGGCTAAAACCAGATTTGACGGACGCGGGCGATAACCGTTGCCGTAACCGACACCGATGTCTATTGAAATATACTGCAAATTTTGGACGTATTTTCCGATTGCCTGAATTTTTTCGAGTTCGGTTTTCGCGCCTTCCGTCAATTCTCGCGCTTTGGCGGCGACGTTATCGTCAACAATCACCTGCGGATCATAAAGTCCGGTTGCCCAACGTGAAACTTCCGTCCAGTCGGCAAAAGCGCGGCTGACGGCTTGTGAATTATTTTCCGGCGAATAATTTATCGCCACGCGCGGCGCGATGTTTTTGACCGAAGGACTCATCGGCTCCAGCGGAATCGGCGCGAGATTGCGAAGTTCCCAAGTGTAGCTCGCACCGTTTACTTGTGGCGCAATCGTTTCGTGATTAAAAGTAACGCTCGACGCTTTCCAGCTTGCGGGCAAACTCAGCGTGTAACGCGAAACAAGCGTCGGAAGGCGATCTTGAAAACTCCAAATGTCCTGATAAAAAAGCGGCTGATCCTCGGAAATTATCGTGTAACCGAAAATGTAGCCGGAATCAACATCGTCGGAAGCGTCAATGATTTTCACGCGCCCTTCGTTATAAACATCGTCCGGGTCGGAAATAATGTCTAAAACGGATTTTTTATCATAACTTTTAGTCGTGCCGTCGGGACGAATCAGCCAAGCGTCAATGTCGCGCACTTTGCCTGAACTGACGAGATAATAAACGCTCGCCACGGCGGAACTTTTTCCTTCGCGCGTCAGAATTTTGACGGCGTAATTCTCGGTTGTTACGAGCTTGCCGTCGCCTCCCAAAGAAACCTGCTGGTCATTGAGCAAAACAACTGCCCGAACATTCTTTTCGTAAGTCGGCGGATTGACCGAAGCCGCCTGCCGCATCCAAGCCGGAACGCTGTCGCCGATGGCGAAAGTATTTGTGAAAAACAATAATGCGAAGAGAATTAAAAAAAACGTGCGAGAGAATAATTTCATAAAACCTCCAAAGACAATCGCCGGAAACTTAATTTAAAAATTCCGGCGACATCTTTAAAACTAATTTTGTTTCAGCGTAATCGTGTGTGTATCAGACTTGTTAAATGCGTCAAACAAATTTTTCAACGCCGGGTAAGCCGTTTTCGGAAAAAGCGTAAAATTGCCGCCGCCGAAATAAAATTTACGTTTGTAAATCATCGTATTCGTCGAATTATCAA
>JBDTSO010000184.1:0-6421 GCA_039931085.1 Acidobacteriota bacterium
CCGAGCGGATCTGTTGAATGTGCGTCGAAACCGGCGGAAATCATTATCAAATCCGGTTTGAAATTGCGGTCAATATCGCCGAGCGCGTTTTCAAACATTCGTTTTTGGCTGTCGGCTTTAGTGTGTGCTTTGACGGGAACATTCAGCGTGTAACCCGCGCCGCGCCCGAAACCCGTTTCGCCGCGTGAACCGCTGCCCGGATACCACGGATATTGGTGCATCGAAAAGAAAAATACCCTCGGATCGTCAAAGAAAATTCCCTGTGTGCCGTTGCCGTGATGCACGTCCCAATCAACAATCGCCACGCGCTCGATTTCCTTGTATTTGTTCTGCGCGTAACGCGCGGCGACGGCGACGTTATTAAAAAGGCAAAAACCCATCGCATTTTCGCCTGTCGCGTGATGTCCGGGCGGGCGCACGGCGACAAAAGCGTTGTCGGCTTCATCGTTCATCACTGCGTCAACTGCACGGCAAACGCCGCCCGCGCCGTAAATCGCCGCTTCAAATGAGTGCATCGAAACAACCGTGTCCGCGTCGAGGTATTCTACGCCGTTTTCAAACGCCGTTTCGATTTTATTGAAATGTTCCTTAGTGTGTGCCGCTTGAATTATTCCACGCGAAACTTTTTCGGCTTCGATAATATTCAAACTTTCCCAGAGTTTTACATCGTTTTCAAGAGCCTTCATCACGACTTCATAACGCTTCGGCGTTTCCGGGTGTCCGATTCCGGTGTCGTGTTTTTGATAAATCGGATGATGAATCAGTGCTGTTTTCATAACTTTATCAGTTGTCAATTTTTACTTTTTACTTTCTACGTTTCCTGCGCTGTAAACCAAGTTTTTCTTCAAGCAGGCGCAAACGGCTCGTGATTTGCAGAACTTCGCGTTTATTTGTCGGTTCGCCGCGAATAATGTCTTCACAGTTGAACATCAGATTTTCAACTTCTTCAAAATCCATCTTAGCGCGTTCGGCAATCAATTTCGCCAAATCCTGCCGCGAAGTCGTGAAATTATCAACTCCGACAAGCCGCGCCGTGCGTCGCCGGAAATCGGTGTAAATATTTTCAATCGCCAAATCGTAGGCTTTCGTGCGCTGCTGTAATTCCGCCATCGCCGAAACGTATTCGAGTTTTGAAAGGCGATTCGGCTCATTTTCCGGCAAAGGTCGCGCAAAACGACGGCTTTGTGTGTATAAAATCACGCCAATCAACGCGGCAAATTGAAGAATCATCGCCGTCAGCGGCGTTCCTTCAAAATACGAGAGCAGTGAATTATTGTTTGCGCCGTAGCCTTGATGAAATTCGTCAAACGCAATAATTCCGCCGCGCGAAGCGACGATATTTGTCGCAAGTTGTGTGTTGTCAACTAAATTTATGCCGCCGTTTGAAACGATATACGGATCGGTCAAAAAAACGATTTCGCCCGAACCGAACGGAACATCAACGAGTAAATTTTTCTCGTTATTTGCCAAATGCACAACCGGCGCGGTCAGCGCATTTGTTTCGACAGTTCCTGAATCGGCTGTTTCAGACGATGTGCCATCGGATTTGTTTTCCTGCGGCGCGGCTTTTATCGGCGGCGGAACAGGTGTTGGTTCGGACGCTTGAAAGAGTCCGTCGTCTTTCGCCTGTTTTGATTTTGGCGAACTTTCTTTTTCCGGTTCGATTGAAAACTTCGTCGGCACATCGCTTTCGGCTGGTTTCGCTTCTGACGCGGCATCGGCAAAGCGTTCAAATTTAATAGAAGAAGCAAAACGCGAGGGCTGAACGGCATTGACTTTTTCAGTGTAAACAGACGGCTGAACAGGTTTGGCGGCGATGGTTTTTTCCGTCATTTGCTTTTGGTCTGACGGATCAGTATTAATAAACGGTAAATTTTTGGAAGGCTGGAATGAAACGCTCCAATTTGCCGTCGTTTTGACCAATTCCGCCGACGGCTCACGGTCAATAATTACTAATTTTCCGCCCTGTGAAACCCAGCGCAAAAGCTGTTCGATTTCCGCATCGGTAAATTCCCGCCGCGTTTGCCCGATGACAACGAAAGTTGACGGATTATTCTTATTAATTAGCAGCGCGGACATCGGTTCTTGCCAGCGCATCGGTTTTCTGCCGGTTTCCGCCAGCAAATCGTAAAAAGCCCGCGTTCCGGTTGCGCCTGCGTGATAAGTCGAACGATTCGGCGCGATTTCCGTATCCGGCAATTCCTCTTTTTGCGTATAAGATGCGGCATTCAGCCCGACGAGTAGAATTATCAGGAAAAGTAAAGCCAGAATTATGAGAAATTTTTGCCTCATCTATGTTTCGTAAATCGTAAATCGTGAATGGATTAATTGTTCACGGCTTTTTTATAGGTTTGACGGAATTCTTCCCAATCGTTTTTATCGGCAGCGTCGAAACCGTACCAATGTCGTTCAAAGTTAGAAGTTAAATCGTTCATATTTTCGTGAAGTTCACGCCGCGAACGAACGTCGCGCAAATAATCACGATTGGTTTTGTGCTGTGCCAGACCGATAATTTTGCGGTCGCTCAATTCGCATAAAAGCGCAATATAACCTTTGCGAATCGCGCCGCGCAAATCGCCTTCACGCGCCAGTTTTTCGGCTTGATTGAATAAATTTTGCGCCGTTTCGTCCGCCGAAAGTCTTTCGCCCAAAATAACACGTTCTTGCTTTTCCGTTTTCTCTTTTTGGCGAAAGCGATTAGCCAAAAACGGCGCGAAACGATAAATCAAAAAGCCGATTACGCCCAAAATTACAGCGTAAAGAAGCATTTGCAAAACGAAAGAAAGTGATTGAAAACCACTTAGCGAACCTTCCGGCAAATTCGGGCGCGGGAAAAACTCGGCAAACCACTGCTTTATTTTACGGATTATTTTTTGGAAAAGACTTTCGGTTTTCGCTTCGGGTTTTTGAAACTCTTCGCGGCGCAAAATCTCCGACAGTTTTTGCTTGTCTTCGTCTTTTGTTCTGATTTCGGCTGGAGGCTTTTCGAGTTCTTCGAGTTTCAAGTCAATCGCTTCGAGCCGTTCGTAAATTTCATTCAAAATTTGTTCACGATTCGGTGAATCTTGCGCTTCGTTTTCAAAATTCTTCAATTTTTCGTTTAACCACTGATTATCCGTTTCAATTACTGATTCGCGCCATTCGACTTTTTCATTTACAGGCAAAGATTTACGAATCTCTTCCAGAGTTTCGCGCTCATATTTGAGATATTCGGCGGGCGATAAATCTTCATTTTCGGGATAAAGCAGTTCGATTGTTAAATCTTTGGCATAGCTGATATTTTCACGATATTCCGCCAACGTCGCGGCGAAATTCGACAGCGGCGCAAATATAACCAAGCCGAGAACTAAACCAATCAAAAATTGGGTTTTATTACAGAAACGCGCCCGAAGTAAGGACGTTTCTGCATCCTTACTTCGGGCGGGCTTCCGCATTTTTTTATGATTTTTTGAAAAATTGACCATTATAAAATCAAACGAACAAAGGCTGACAAATTACGGATTGTTTGATTTTTTCTTTTTTGTCCGCGACGATTTGCTCCAAATTTTCAACATCAACCATTCCGTATTCGGTTTGCAGAGTGTTTCTTATGTCTTCGTCGGAAGAATTTTTGAGCAAACTTTCGAGAATGAACAAATCGAGATCGCCAAAATCGGCAATGCCGAGAGCGTTCGGAATGTTCGAGCCTAAAACTTTCGTCTGTGAAAGTTCATAAATCCAATCCAGAACTTTATCAATCGGTTTGGCATCGGGAAAACGCTTTTTGATGAGCGCGAAAATCTGTTCTCTGCCTTCGACATTCATCAGCAAGGCAAGAAAAAATCGCTGTTCGGGATCATTAACATAATTGCGGCGGCTAATGATTTCTTCAACACGCGCCTGATGTGCAAAAATCTCCGGCAAAAATTCCGCCAATGCGCCGTGCCGCTTTCGAGCGAGTTCTAAAAGTGCGTCAAAACGATTTTGCGCCGCGTCAGGATTAAAATAATTGCCGATTTGACCTTTTTGCAGATGACCTCGAAGCGTTGACAAAATCGTGTAAGTTGATTGAAAGTCGGAATTTTCCAAAAGTTCGGCGATAAATCTATCGGTTTCGGGATGTTCAGTGCGAATCAACGCCGTAATGCTCTGCAATTTTTTCGTCGTATTCGGTTCTTCAAAAAACGGATCAATCGCCAGAAACGGTTTGTGATACGAATATTGCGGCAAAAATAAAGGACTTTTATGCGTGCGGACAACGATAGTCGCCGACGGCATATCGAGATGGAAAAGTCCGTGAATATATTGTCGTCCGGCGCGAATTTCCTGCACGTCGCCGACTTGCAGAAGTTCGCACAGCTTTAATTTTATCTCGCCGATTTCGGTAAATGAGTTTATAGCTTCGCGCCGCTCAAATTCATACCAACTGTGAATGCTCGAACCTAATAAAACCTGAAACGCGCCGCAAAAAGCGTGTTGATGAACGGCGGTCGTGCCTTGCAGCCAAAAATAAACGTCAATGTGAAAACGCGGGCTGTTAAAAATTGTTATCGGCGGATCGCCGAAATTTCCGCGCAAATCGCGTTGTTCGGGCAGAACGGTTTCGCCCAAAGTCCATTCGATAACTTCCCAAGCCGAAACTTTTTCCGGCAAATTTGCATCTTTCAAGGCTTGCGCGGTCAGCGCAGGAAACAAATTTTCGTCGTAATTCTTGTCGCGCCAGAGATTTTCGATCTTCGCGCCGAGGTTGTTAAATAATTCCATAAATTTAATAAAAATCGTTTTAGGTAAAGTCAGGCGGTGAAGGCGGCGGGACAAATGATTCTTCTTCGGGAATTTTAGCGACGTGGCGGATAATTAAAGCGATTCCGACAAAACTGAGAACCAGACAGGCTATAGCAATAATTATTCCCGCCGATTGAATGTTTTCCTGCATTTCCACAACTGAATTTCCAGAAGCCACCATAATAAGACCGACAAAAATTCCAATCAGCACGGGAAGCACAATTTGTAAGCCGAAACCGACGGCGATAGTTATCAAACTCCACGCAACCGCGCTGCGTCCGGTATCTTTCGCAGTTTTGTAAACGAAATAGGCTGCAATAAATACAGCAATAAAGCCTAAAATTGACAGCATTTTAACGAAACTCCGCGTTGTTTGTTTTTAATTTGCAGAAACATTGTTTTCAAGTTTATTTATCTCATAAGAGTCGCTAAATATCAAAAATTCGGGTTCAGAACATTACAAAAATGCTTGAAAGAACTAATAAATTCTTCATTTTTTTATAAGTTTCCAAAGTAAAATTCGACAATACCTTTTTTTTATCAGCTTAATCTGTTATATTTTTGCCCTAATCTTTTCAAAAAACAAACAAACAGAGGAAAATTTTTTATGGCAACTGCTGAAAACGCTTCGAGCAAATACGACAAGAGTTTTTTTGGACATCCCGGCGGATTATCCACCTTGTTTTTTACGGAAATGTGGGAACGCTTCAGTTATTACGGGATGCGCGCGCTTCTCGTTCTGTATATGGTCGCTGCCGTAAAAGACGGCGGTTTGGGCTTTGAAACGGCGGACGCGACGGCGATTTACGGGCTTTACACGGCTTCGGTTTATTTTCTGCCGCTGATCGGCGGCTGGCTCGCCGACCGTTTTATCGGCGCGAAACGCTCGACTTTGATCGGCGGTGTGATTATCGCGCTCGGTCATTTTACGCTCGCCGTTCCGTCGCTCACCTTCTTTTATCTCGGACTAGTTCTCGTCGCTGTCGGAACGGGTTTTTTGAAATCGAACATCAGCGCGATGGTCGGCGACTTGTATGACGAAGACGACGAACGGCGCGACGGCGGATTTTCCATTTTTTATATGGGAATCAATCTCGGCGCGTTCGCCGCGCCGCTCATTACGGGAGCGTTAGCCGCCTATAATTGGCATTGGGGATTTGCCGCCGCCGGTGTCGGAATGGTCGCGGGGTTGATTCAATATGTCATCGGTAAACAAAAACTCGCCGGTGTCGGCGAACCGCCCGTCAAAACCGAACTTGACGGCAACACTTCGATGACGACAAATTACATAATTCAAGTTGCCGCGACAATCGCCGTCGGGTTCGGAATTCTGCTTTACTTTTATTCGACTAGAGGAATTGATTTTACGCTTAAAATCACTCTTATTCCGGTTTTGGTAGTCGGCGGATTGATCGTCGTATTGTTCACCGGAATGCTGGACAAACTTTCGTTGAACGATTGGAAACGGCTCGGCATCATCGTCATTTTATTTTTATTCGCCTCGCTGTTTTGGGCTGGATTCGAGCAAGCCGGTTCGAGTTTTAATCTTTTTGCCGAAAAATTAACCGACAGGACAATCGGCACGTGGGAAATGCCGACGGCGTGGTTTCAATCAATCAACTCGATTTTTATCGTCATAATGGCTCCGATTTTTGGA
>JBDTSO010000185.1:0-6403 GCA_039931085.1 Acidobacteriota bacterium
AAAGTAAAAAGATTTGTCGGAGAAACCGGAGATGATGAGTTGAAATTTTTAATAAGATATCTTGCAAAACTAAAAGATGTTGATAACATCCGAAAACTGGAAAAAAGAGGATGGAAAAATAGAATTTAACTTTTCTTAAATTCCACAATCAAAGAATTATCTTTATTAAATTTCATTGAACAACTTAAACGAAAAAAAACAAACTTCAGAACAACCTGAAACAATCAAAACTTTGCGTCTTTGGCAAATGATTCATTTGGGCAAAGGCACATTTGCGCGGCAGCTTTTTCACCTCTTTATCAGCGTCGCACTGCGTCTTTTTTTTCGCCGCATTGAATCCGTCGGAGTCGAAAAAGTTCCGAAAACGGGCGCGATAATTTTTGTTCTAAATCATCCGAACGGACTGGTTGATCCCGGAATCGTTTTTGTTTCCCTGTCGCGCCGCGTATCTTTTCTCGCCAAATCTACGCTTTTTGACATTCCAATCGGCGGTTATTTATTACGTTTAATCGAAGCGTTGCCGGTTTACCGGCGCGTTGACGCGGGCGCGGATCGCGCGAAAAATCAATTTACATTTGAAAATTGCGAAGAATTACTGGCGCGTGGACGCTGCATCGCGGTTTTTCCCGAAGGAATTTCGCACAACGAAACAAAATTACAGCCGATAAAAACCGGCACGGCGCGAATCGCGCTCGGCGCGTTGGCAGTCGGAAAAGATAACAGCAAATTGATAAAAAACGGCTTGAAAATTATGGCGGTCGGTCTTTATTACACTTCAAAAACTGCATTCAGAAGTGAAGCATTAATTCATTACGGCGAAATTTTCGATGTCGAACCCGTCGAATTGGATGAAAACGGCGAGCCGCCACGCGATAAAGTCGTCGCATTAACCAAGCAAATCGAAACCGCTTTGCGCGACGCGACGCTCAATCTCGAAAACACGAATGAACTCGAAACCGTCATCAAAGCCGAAGCTTTGTTTTCGTCGGTTTATGAAAATCTGATTTTCAAACAAACTCTCACGCAGACATTTTTGCGCCTTCAGGATTTGGCTGAAAAATACAAACTTCTCGGACAAAGCAATCCCGAAAAGATAGAAAAACTGCGTGAAAAAGTTGAAAAATACGAAAATAATTTACAGAAAAGCGGTTTAAAGGCGGAAAGTTTTTCCGTTTTGCAGCATCCGGCGCGTTATGTTTTCAGATATTTAATTTTGCGTATCATTTTTTTGCTTCTTCTCGCGCCGTTTTCAATTGTCGGCGCAATTATTCATTCGCCCGCGTATCTTTTTTCCAATCTGCTCGGTCAAATGGTAACAACGCACGACGTTGATGCCGCCGGTTCGACCTCAAAAATTCTCGCCGCCTGCGTTTTTATGCCGCTGACGTGGCTGATTTTTGCCGGAATTATGCTTTATTTTTTCGGCTGGCAAATCGCGCTCATTTCAATTCCGCTTTTGATTTTTTGCGGTTACATTGCTTTGCGCTCGTTTGAAACATTGATTGATATGCGCGTCTGGCTCAAATCCGCGTGGTTTTTGCTGCGCCAGCGCGGATTGTTTCTGCGCCTTCTGGTTCAGCGCGAAACTTTGCAAAAGGAAATCGGCGAAATCATCGAAAGATAATGGATAGTGAATAATTAAGAAGAAAAATTATCAATTATCAATTATCCATTTTTCTCGAATTCGGCGATGAAAGCGTAACTTTTATAAATCGAAGTAACAGACAATTTGCCCGAACTTAGCCTTTCCAAACTTTCAAGATGCGGCATTAAATCTTTTGGATAAATAACGTCAAACATTTTCAGCCAGCTTTGCAAAACCTTGCGAAACGGCGCGGACAAATCGCGCTGATCGTAAAAATCCACGATATAAAAACTTCGCCTGCTTTTAAGATTTTCGAGCGCGTTGGCGATTGCCTCTTTCCAATTTGGAATCATCGTTATCGAATAGGAAAAATAAATCGTGTCGAAAGGTTCGGTCAATTCAAATGTTTTTTGATAATTAATATCTCCGGCGAGAACATTTTTGAGCGTGATATTTTCGATATTTCGCGCTTCGATTTTCTTCCGCGCCGTTTCCAGCATCGCGGCGGAAGCGTCGAGTCCGTAAAAATTCGCGGCTGGATATTTTCGCGCCAAAATCATCAAATTACGCGCCGTGCCGCAACCGATTTCGAGAATGTTTTCGTCGCCTTTAACATTTAATTTTTCAATCAATTGATCGCGTCCGAGCAAATAGTACTTGCGCGTAAAATCGTAAAAATATCGCTGATGACGATACATTTTATCCATTTTTTGAAATGCGTCGGTCATTCTTATTTTTCGGAATAGTTCCGCAGAGATTCTCCGGCGTTCTGCCGGATTTTGTTTTGCATAAAAGAAGACCAGCCGAGCAAATAACCGCTCAAACCGAGTGCTTGCTTTGACCATTTCCACATATCGAAGCTATCTGTGTGGCGGAATATTTTGCCGTCTTTGAATTCAAATTCGGCGTGAATCCGGTTAAAAACTTTTCTTCCCGTTTTGCTGAAAATGTATTTCGCCGTCCAATCTGCCGAACCTTTGTCGCTGTCGGCTGATATATTTTCATAACCGATTTTTATTTCGCCTTTGCCGCGTTCGACTAGCATTTTCCACATATTTTTCGCGTCTTCACCTTTCAGTAACCCGAAAGCCGGATCGGAAAATTCGATTTCATCGTGATAACACGCAATCATTTCATCGGCATTATTGGCGGCAAATGATTGGTAAAAATGTTTAATAATTCGTTCATTTTCCATAATTTCAGCTATTTCAAAGTATAAAGATGAAAGCCGCCGTAAATCGCGGCGCGGTCTTTTTTGAACAATTTGTCGGAAATTTCTTTTTCGTAGATAAACTTTTCGCGTAGTGCGTCCGGCAAATTTGTTTCAATCGGCGAAAACGCGCTCGCCGTGCGAAAGATTATGCGCGAATTCGGTTCGCCTTTTTCGGCAATCGTCGCCCATAATTCCGTCAATGTTTCTCCATTCATCCAATCCTGCGCGTCCAGAAAGACGAAACAGTTGAACATATTTTTCGGCGAATTTTTTATTTCTTCCGCTACCGAACCGATTTTTGTCCTAATTTTGTTCACGCAAATTTTTAATTTTTCGTAATTTTCCGCCTTCAAATAATCGGGAACGGCGCGGCGATTTTCCGTGTCATATTTACGCGAAAATGCCTGCCAAGCGAAATAATTGTCCCGAATCGGAAACGCAACGGCGAGCCGTTTCGTGCGTTCGCGGTAAATGTCAATGATGGTTGCGCCTTCGTGCAAATCCTTTTTCAGTTCCTCATATTGCTGTGGCGGAACGCCGAGACCAAACATCGTGATCGGCAATTTTCCGACAATTTTTATCAAAAAACTGTCGAAAAACGGCGCAATGTATTTTTGAAAATACGCCGCTTGTTCTTCCGTCGTTTTCGCCTTTAAGATTTCTTCCGGTTTGCCGCCGAATAAATGTGCGGCGCGATGGAAAAACCGCAAAAAATAAGCGGTGCGTGAATGCTCGTAAAGTCCGCCGTTTTGAAAAAAGTTTATTCTTTTGCCGTAAACAATTCTGCCGAAAATCGTATTATTTTCCCAAAATCGTTTTGTTTCTGCGTCTAAGTTCGGCGCAATATATTTAAAGTAATTTTCGACATTTTTTTCATTCCTGCCAACGCCGAAAAAATTAAAAAAATCTTCGTGCGTCGGCAAAAATTTCAAAGCCGCGATTTTCAGACGAAGCAGATAAATATGCTGACGATTTAAATCAATTGCCCTGATATTTTCAGGATTTGCGAGCAGATAATTGAAGGCGTTGCAGCCGCCGGAAGAAATCGTCAAAATGCGCGATTGTTCGTTTATTTGTAAGGCTTCGATGTCAACGCGCGGGTCTTCCCAAATCTGATTATAAATGAACGCGTCAAACCAAACGGCAAAAAGTTTCTGCAAAAAACTCTGCTTTTTTGAGATGTTTTTTTGCTTGACCGCGCCGAGAATGAGTTGTTCGGATTTCATATTTAATAGATTTTGTTAAATGCAAATCGGCAGTCGAAACAGCTAAACAAATAGATCAAACAAAATAGAAAACCGGAAGAAAACAAGTTTGAGAACCGAAGCGATAATTATCATTTAATTTTCTTTTCAATAAATTTCAACTACAAATTTACCGCCGTTATCAACATATCCGCGATACATTCCTTCGCTGTTGAACGGAAGCGTAACATTTCCGAGCGCGTCAACCGCAATCAAACCGCCTTCGCCGCCGATTTCGCGTAAATAATTTATTGTTTTGTTTGCCTCCTCGACGACGCTCGAATTTTTATATTTCATTCGCGCCGCAACATCATAAGCCGCAACCGTCTGCATAAAAAACTCGCCGTGTCCGGTGCAGGAAACCGCGCAAGTTTTATTGTCGGCGTAAGTTCCCGCGCCGATGATCGGCGTGTCGCCGATGCGTCCGAATTTTTTATTGGTCATTCCGCCCGTCGAAGTCGCCGCCGCCAAATTCCCGAAGGAATCACAAGCCGCCGCGCCAACCGTGCCGATTGGTTTGGAACTTGAAGTTTCAATCTGACTTTGGACTTTGGACTTTGGACTTTGGACTTTAGAAGCGTGGTCAAGCTGTACAACGCCTTTTTTTCGCGCTTCTAAAAGCTGTTGATAACGAAAATCCGTGAAAAAGTATTCCTCGGGCGCGAATTCGACTTTCATTTCTTCGGCGAATTCGTTTGCGCCGATTCCGGCAAGCAGGTAATGTTCGGTTTTTTCCATTACCAGCCGCGCCAGTTTTATCGGATTTTTGACGTTTTTGACAAAAGCGACAGCACCCGAATTATGAGTTTTGCCGTCCATAATACAGGCATCCATTTCATTTTTCTCATCGTGCGTAAAAACCGCGCCGCGTCCTGCATTAAAAAGCGGATTGTTTTCCAGTTCGACGACCGACGCTTCCACCGCATCTAACGAACTTCCGCCGCTTTGCAGAATTTTCCAGCCGACGACGAGCGCGTTTTGCAAACCTTCCCGATATTGCGCTTCGATTTCGGCGGTCAAAACTGCTTTGCTGATTGTTCCCGCGCCGCCGTGAATGGCTAATGCGATTTTGTGCATAAGTTTATTTGATTGAAGTTTAGAATTGTTCGCAGTGTTTCTCAACATAAAATTTGAAACACTATCGAATTATTTTTAAAAGGCGTTGGTGGCTTTGAAAAGACGGATCGTTCCTAAAACAGTTTTGAAATATCCGGTTCTTTCAACAAGAGCGAAACCGTTTTGTTCCAATAAAAGTCCCAAACGTCCGCGCAAATTGTCGTCGGTTGTTTCAAAACCGTCAATCGCCCGCACGAATTTTGATAAAACAAACTGCTTTTTATCGCGCGGCAAACCGTAATCCGCGAGATGAAATTCGCCGTCTTTTTTCAAAACGCGCAGTATTTCTTTGACGGTTGCGATTTTTTTTTCGTGCGACAGATGATGAAACGCCAGCGTCGAAAAAACGCGGTCAAATGTTTGATCGGCAAACGGCAGATTGTCGGAAAATCCTTGCTCAAAATGAATTTTTATTTTGGCTTTTGCCGTTTTTGTTTGCGCCATTCGCAAAATCTTTTCGTCCACGTCGAAGGCAAAAACTTCTGCTTCGGGAGATTTCTTTTTTACGGCAATGGCGAGCGTCCCCGTTCCGCAGGCTAAATCGAGAATTGTTTGATTATTTTGCAAATTCGCCTGCGCCAGCAGAGCGCGTTTGAACGGAAATTCTCTGGTCGAGAACCGAACCAGCGGATCGTAAAACCGCGTCAGAAGCGCAAAACGCAAAGCCGGAATATAATTTCTGTTCTTCATTAAATCTCGTTGACTCAATTTTAAGTCCTGCGCCCGCATTTGTAAAAGAAAAATAAAATATAGTGAATTTCTTTGATCGAAAATTCCGGTAAAGCCGTTAATGTGTATCAGAAACGTCGTCTTTTTTCCGTTTGAGCAGAAAAACCAGCATAATTACGCACAAATGCAGAACAATATAGACATTTATCGCATCAAGAATGGAATTCATTGTGGCTTGGTGGAGAATTTCCCGCCAAACTACGCCGCGCGCCGCGTTCATCGCTTGAATTGAACTTAATCCGTAACCCTGAAAATTATTGACTAAATTGTCAATGGTTTGTGTAAAATTCGGATTAAAAAGATTGGCGTTGGCAGAAAGATGATTGGTATGAACTTGAGATTGGGTGGCGATAATTGTTGAAGTCAGCGAAACGCCGAAACTTGCGCCCATATTTCTGACTAAATTTAGCAGTGCCGACGCATTATTATTTTTCTCTGGCGGAATGCCGTAATATGCCGCCGTATTTATGGTTGCCGCCAAAAACGAAAGACTGACCGCAAAAAATACACGCGCCC
>JBDTSO010000186.1:0-6388 GCA_039931085.1 Acidobacteriota bacterium
CAGAACAAAACCTCTATTATCATTTGCGATGTCTTTTTGTCTTTTCAGCATCAAACCTTTGTCTTGATTTTTTCGACACACAAGAATCCCGAAATTGCCTCTTTTATCGCTAAATCTTCCACTTAATTGGTCAAATTCAGGATTTTTAAGATCGCTTGAATAATTTTTACACTCAAAGAAAATGTAAGGAGATTTGATTTTATGTTTTGCAGTCAAATCAAAGAAAAAACCTCTATCAGAACCATTATTAAAAACTATATCAACCCTTTTTCTGCCTTCGTGAATTTTTTGTTCTTTGACAGGCTTGCGAAGCGCAGGATAAAAAATCATTTCTAACGCCCCAATTATATAATTGTGAAATAAATTTGCTGAATCTGTTCCTTCCTTAATTTCATCCAAATCTTCAATCAGTTTTTCAAGATTGATTCTTCTTGGTTCAGGTTGTTTTCTCTCAATCTGTTCATCAGTTGTATAAATAGGATTTTTAGGTAGCGATTTTTTGTATTGCTCCAAAACTTCTGGATGTTCTTCTGAAAATTCAAACAAAAATTCTTTTGATAATGGATATTCTTCTTGAAGTGTCTTTTTACACACTTTACGCTTACCGTTCTTTAAAACTTCAACCAAAGACGAACCGGCGTTCAAATGTTCAGCTTGTAAATATTCAAGAACAAAATGTTTGTAGTAATACTGATAATCTGTTGTCAGGTGAACCCGAACAGCAGCTTTGGGAATCAAAATTATTCTTCTTCCATTATAAACGGGCAAATTGGCGTAACGATTTCTCCACTTTGAAGTCTCTGAATCCCAATATAAACCTGATGCAACTTGTCTTGTCGCAATATCGTGAAGTTGACATTGAGTTTCTGTATATTCGATTAATTTACTACGAATAATATTTATTGTTATGTCAGATATTTTATCATTGCTGATTCCGGGAATTAGCAATTCACAATCAGATAAATCTTGAAGTTTTCCACTAAGCGCAGCTTTACTGTCTTTTAATTGATTGTAAATAGCCCCGGCTTGAACCGAACCAACTCCACGTCCTGAAGGTTTACCTTTTGACATACCCAAATGCGTGTCATTTGGTTCGTGTAGATTAGAAAGTAATCTTCTGGCAGTTTGAAGTTCCTTGCTCATAATGCTGTTAATAACAAGTTGAAAGTAATCCACAACGAGGTTATTGCATTCTATAAACCACAAATCGTTTTCAATACTCAAAGCATAAGGATCAACAAATAACATTATATCTGTGTCCAAAGGAACATCTACAAAATCAAGTTCAGCTTGTGATTTTCCAAGATTAAAATAATCAGAAAATCGAATTGAAGTTATTGGTTGAGATTTTCGTTTACGTTTCATATTGAGATAAGAATTAAAAAATAACTTCTATAATTTTAGCCAGCTTAAAAATAAAGTAAAGCGACACCAAAAGACAAATAATTCAATCGCTCACTGACGGCGAGCAACAATTATTACAATTTGTTCGACACTTTCAGCGTCGGGACATTTTCTGTGCGACTTTCCTACGGTTTCACCGCAGGCTGTAATGTTTGTCGCCGTTAGCGACTTAAAGCGGGATTTAGGCGGGATGTGAAAATTGTTGGATTTTCGGGCGCGGAAAATTTACGAATTAAAATGTTTTTGCGTTAAAATGTATTCGAGAATCAATGATAAAATAATTCCATTATGACCGGACAATATATTTTAAGCGATTATCTGGAAACCGCGTTGGCGCAGGCTGAATATGACAAACTCGTAGACGGGACGTTTTTCGGGCGCATTCCAACTTGTAAAGGTGTCGTCGCGTTCGGGGTAACTTTGCGCGAATGTGAAACCGAACTGCGTTCGACGCTCGAAGATTGGGTTTTAGTCGGGTTGAAACTCGGACACTCTTTGCCGGTTTTGGGCGACGTGGACTTGAACGGAAAATCCGAATATGAAGTGGAAACCGTGTAAGCGAGCGATTTTATCAAAAAACTCCGCGCACTCGGATTTGAAGGCGCGTATTCCGGCGCGAAACATCAGTTTATGGTTTTCAAACAATGCCGAATGACAGTTCCTTCAAATTCTGAATACTCTGTCCCGCAACTGCGAATGATGCTCCGCGAAGTCGAAGAAATAATCGAACGCAAAATCACGGTTGAGGAATGGAATGGCTTGCCGTAAAAGTGTTTTTGAGAGGTAGAAATTATGACACATTCAATAGTTTTGGAAGTTCCCGAAAATATTTATCAGGGAATCGTCAAAGAAGCCGAATCGAAAAAGCGCAAGGTTGAAGAAATCGCACTTGAGAGATTGGCGAAAGATACACCGCACGGAATTGAAGACCCGCTCGATGAATTTGTCGGCGCGTTTAGAAGCGACGTTCCCGATTGGGCGGATAATCACGACAAATATCTCGGTGAAAATTTGATGCGCGAGTTGCGCGGTGAAAACGAATGAACCGGATATTTGTTGATACTTCGGGTTGGGGAAACCTCGTGGACACTTTACAGGAATTCCATGCGGAAACGAGAGCGATTTATTTGAGTGCAAAACAAGACGGTTCGCGTCTGGTCACGACGAATTACGTTATCGCCGAACTTGTTGCGCTTTTATCCAGTCCTTTGCGAATTCCGCGAGTTAAAAGCATCAAATTTATTGAGAGCATCAAAATTTCGTCCTTGGTTGACACCGTTCATATTGACGAATATTTGGACGCGAAAGCGTGGGAATTGCTCACAAACCGCACCGATAAAAATTGGAGTCTGGTTGATTGTTCAAGTTTTATCGTGATGCGGGAACACAGAATCGTCGAATCTCTGACGACGGATCATCACTTTGAGCAAGCCGGATTCGTCCGACTGCTCAAGCCTTAACATTCTCAAACGCTTGAGTAGCTACAAACGAAAAAAGCGGCGAAACCTTCGACGCGCCGACCGAATGGATGAAATATCATTCGCCCGATTCAGTCAAGAAACGCGAACAGACGGACGCGCCTTATTTGAAACCGTCGTCGGATAAAAAGCCAGAGAAAGTCGGGAATATTCGGATTTAAAAATTATTGAAATTTTGTGAATTTACAAAATATATTGTGTCTTTGACAAAACAACATTCAATAACTTGTGATTTCGCAGAAATTTTATTGCCTGAATTCAAGTAGTAAGTGCAACTCTTCAAATTATTGAAAATGAACCATTTGAAGAATTGGTTAATAAAGGTAAATATATTCTTTACAACAATTATACAGATTTATTAACTTGTAATTTCTCTAACTTGGTATCAAATATAAAGATACAAGAGTTGCACTTACTACTTGAATCTACGTTGTCAAATTATTGAGAATAAGTTTAATATCTCTTTGCTTGTTATTTGTTAATTGTGTATCAAAAAATCTATGGTTTAGGAATTTTGATAAGCGACGGGATTTTGATGAGTGATACAATATTTAGTAGTTCACCATCTGTCGCAGACGATAATACTTAAATTTATTCAATAGTTACTGAATGCTGTTCTAAAATTAATTACCTTGTCGGAGAATTAGAAATTTTTCGACAAGGTAATTTTTTTGTAGAAATTTAACGAGGTTTATTCTATAATAACGACGACTAGAATGCTTTCTGTTTTAGTCATTAGTCGAAAATACATTATTCACGCACAAAAATTTGCCTCTTCAACAATCGAATGAGCAGTCAAAAAAATAAAAATAATACTTACATCAATTTATATTTGTGTATATTATTGCTTGCCGGTATCACGGCTCTTTCTATATCAATAATTAAATTCATAAGCGAAGACATTGATTTTGGACTTCTCATTTTAGCACTTGCAACAATTTTTGTCGGTTCACGTTTCCGCATTCAAATACCTCGCAGCAAAATTCATTTATCTTTTTCGGAAGTATTTGTAATTTACATACTGCTTGTTTATGGAAGCGGTGGGGCGATTTTAGTCGCCACATTAGAAACTTCATACACAAGTCTAAACTTTCGGCGTAAAGGCGTTGACATAGAAAATAAAACTATCCTGTTTAACGGGTTGACGGCGGCAGTTTCGACTTTTCTAATGGCTGTAACCGTAGATTTGATTTTTTCTTCACCGTTTTTAAATATAGAAAAAAATACACTTGCCGGATTTGCTCTTCTGGTGTTAAGTATGGGCATTGCCTTATTTCTCTACAATTCGGTGATAACTTCTATTTGGGGAGCTTTAAAAGCCGAAAAACCGTTGAAGGCTTTTTGGGAACACTGGTTTAATTTTTGTGTCAACGCTTTGGTGATGTATATTGCCGCCGCCCTGATTGCGGGTTTAGCGGTCAAAGCGCAGGGTCAGTTCAGCACGACATTGTTTCTATTGGCGATTGCCGTTTCCGGAGTAGTTTATTTTACTTACCGGCGATATGTTGATGATGTCAGAAAAACTTCCGTCCTGGCTGAACAATCCGAACGGGAACGCGCCGAACAAGCGGAAACGCACGTTGAAGAATTACAGCATTATATTGCCGAACAAGATCGCATCAGTGAGGCGTTGCGCGAGAGCAAGGAAAGGTTTCGCCACGCCGCCTTTCACGATGCTTTGACGGATTTGCCGAACCGCAATTTGTTTATGGAAACGCTGAAACTCGCGCTCGAAAAGACCAAGCAAAAGGGCGATTTCAAATTTGCCGTTTTATTTCTCGACATCAATCGTTTTAAAACAATCAACGACAGTCTCGGTCATTCGATGGGCGACCGACTTATTCTGAACGTTGCCAAACGTCTGGCGACTTCGGTTCGGGAAAAAGATTTAGTGGCGAGATTCAGCGGCGACGAATTTGCTTTTATTTTGAATAATATTTCGGGTGTCGGCGACGCGATAAAATTTGCGGAACGCATCAAAGATAAAATCTCCGCGCCGTTTTCTTTGAGCGGCAGACAGGTTTTTACGAGTTTCAGCATTGGAATAGCGATGGGCGGTTCCGAATACGAAGCGGCGGAAGATGTCTTGCGCGATGCCGATATTGCGATGTATCACGCCAAAGAAGGCGACAAGGATTGGGTCGTTTTCGACCCAAATATGCACACCCGCGCCCTGACTCTTCTCCAACTTGAAACTGATTTGCGTTTAGCCATCGAACGCAATGAATTATGTATGTATTATCAGCCGATTATCGGTTTGGATTCGATGAAACTAAGCGGGTTTGAATCTTTGGTGCGTTGGAATCATCCGCAGCGCGGACTCATTCCGCCAAATGAATTTATTCCCGTCAGCGAAGAAACCGGCTTGATTGTGCCGATGACGCTTTGGATTCTGCGAAATTCGTGTCATCAAATGGTTGAATGGCAGCGTAAATATTCTGACAGTAAAGATTTGGTTGTTAGTGTGAATCTTTCCGGCAAACATTTTGCACAAAAGGATTTAGTCGAACAAATCAAGTCTATTTTAGTCGAAACGCAAATAAAGCCGGCGTGTTTGAAACTGGAATTGACGGAAAGCGCAGTGATGGAAAACGCCGAAAGAGTAATTTCTATGTTGCAGGAAATAAGAAAACTGGGAGTTCATTTGAGTATTGACGATTTTGGCACGGGTTATTCATCTCTCAGCTATCTGCACCGTTTTCCGATAAATACGCTCAAAATTGACCGTTCATTTGTCAGCGCAATGGGAGAGGGAAGCGAAAACGGAGAAATCGTCAATACAATAATTTCTCTGGCGAAAACTTTGAATCTTAATGTTGTCGCCGAAGGGATCGAAACCATTCATCAACTGCATCAACTCCGCGTTTTAGGTTGCGAATACGGTCAAGGCTATCTTTTCTCGCGTCCTGTTCCGGTTGATGAAGCCGAAAAAATATTTGGTGACAAGATGCGCTGGCAAAATGTAATCCCGAGCAAACCGCTGATATCAACGAGCCAAAACGCAGAAGTTTCGCATTT
This sequence comes from Acidobacteriota bacterium, assembly GCA_039931085.1. Lineage (GTDB taxonomy): Bacteria > Acidobacteriota > Blastocatellia > Pyrinomonadales > Pyrinomonadaceae. Next base: position 5,901 of record JBDTSO010000186.1, read on the forward strand.
GCGTTTAGCCAAATAAATTTTTAATAATGAACTAAATAAATATTTTCAACCTTCATCATTCACTGTTATTTCAGGTTTCGCGTTTAGTGGAAATTCATTTTCATAAACATTTGCCAGATTCAGCAAAACATCTTCAGACCAATTTTTCCCGACTAACTGCAGACCAATCGGTAAGCCTTCAGCCGACAAACCGCACGGCACGGAAATGCCCGGAATTCCGGCTAGATTTGCCGAAGCCGTATAAATATCACTCAAATACATTGCCAGCGGATCGTCTGATTTTTCGCCGATTTTAAAGGCGGTCGTCGGTGAAGTCGGCGTTAAAATCGTGTCGCATTTTTCAAAAGCATTATTAAAATCCTGTTTCAAAAGCGTGCGGACTTTTTGCGCTTTGGCGTAATAAGCGTCGTAATAACCGGACGATAAAACATAAGTTCCGAGCATAATCCGGCGTTTGACTTCCGCGCCGAAACCTTCTTCGCGGGTTT
>JBDTSO010000187.1:0-6384 GCA_039931085.1 Acidobacteriota bacterium
AATTTGTATATTCTCGGCTCGGTATTTTTTATCGTGTCGAATTTGAGCGCGGGCGCGTCAATCGTTTTTTACAATTCTTTTCTGCCTGACATAACGACCGAAGACAAACGCGACAAAGTTTCAAGTTGGGGATTTGCCGCCGGTTACGTCAGCGGCGCGTTGGTTTTATTTTTGAATTTGATATTTTTAAATTACGCCGAATCGCTCGGCGTTTCTGTCGGAATGGCGGTCAGAATTTGTCTGTTGACGGCGGGAATTTGGTGGGCGGCGTTTGCTTTGATAACTTTTAATTATTTAAAAACTCGAAAACCGGATCGCGTCGCTCCCGAAGGAAAAAATCTTGTCGCGGCAGGTTTAGGAGAATTAGCAGAAACCTTCCGCGAACTTTTCAAACTCAAACATACGCTGCTTTTTTTGATCGCTTATTTGCTTTACAACGACGGCATTCAAACAGTAATTACGAGTTCTTCGATTTTTATTTCGCAGGAACTTTTTATTGCTAAAGGTTTGGAAGTTGACAACACCGTTTTGATAATCGCGTTTCTCATCGCGCAAATCGTCGCATTTATCGGCGCATTGGTTTTTGAACGAATAGCGCATTATACTGATTCTAAAATTGCGATTATTATTTCGCTCGTTATATGGTCGGCGATTGTCATTTACGCTTACGGATTTCTCTACACGCTGACTCAGGCTTATATTATGAGCGGCTTAATCGGCTTTGTTTTGGGCGGTTCGCAGGCACTTTCACGTTCTTTGTTTTCAAAAATGATTCCGCGCGGCAGAGAATCCGCATTTTTCGGGATTTACGAAATTTCCGAACGCGGAACAAGTTGGATCGGTCCCGTGGTTTTCGGATTTGTCGCGCAGATGACCGATTCATATCGCCCGGCAATTCTCGCCCTCATTGTTTTTTTTGTTGTTGGTAGCATCATTTTACTTTTTACCAATACAAGCCGTGCCATTCACGAATCGGGAAATTTGACACCGGAAGAATCGGTGAAAGGCTAATAAAGAAGGGAAAATGCGAAGATTAAAACTCGAATTAAAAAGTTTTAATTTTTACATCAGGCAATTATTGGAGGAATAATTTAATGCAAAATTTACAGCCAAATCTAATTTTGCAGCGGGCGACTGATATTGAAATAGTTATAAACTCGAATAATATAGAGATTTCGACGAGAAACAGTAAAATCAATTGCGAAGAGTTTGCCTTGCCAATACTTGATACATTTTCTTGCCCGATTTCAGTTTCCGCTGCTCTAAAAGAATTGGAAAGTCGTCTGACGGGAGTTGAAGATTGGGTTACTCTGACATCAACCATAACGCACCTCTACAATTCCGGTATTTTAGTTGATGAAACACAACAAGTTAATTTAGCGTTGAGCAGTTCAAAAGGCTTCGGTGGTGCTTTGCTGCATACTTTAATGTTAAATGACAGAGTTCGGACTTCAGCTTATTTAACTGCACTTCGTGAAGTCGTCCGACCCGGAGATATTGTCGTAGATATTGGCACCGGCACGGGAATTTTAGCAATAGGCGCAATTCGTGCCGGAGCAAAGCACGTTTATGCAATAGAAGCCACCGGTATCGGGAAAACCGCCGAGGCACTTTTTGAGGCTAACGGACTTGCCGATCAAATAACTCTTTTACCCGGCTGGTCAAATCAAATAACTCTTCCCGAAAAAGCGGACGTGCTAGTCAGCGAAATCATCGGACACGAGCCGCTTGGAGAGAATGTTTTAGAAACAACCATAGATGCTTGTGAACGATTGCTAAAAAAGGAAGCACGTTTGATACCGCGCAAACTTAAAATTTTCGGATTGCCGCTGACAATTCCCGAAATTGAATTGTCAAAGCGGACTTTTACAAAGGAAAGATTGGAGAGTTGGGAAACTTTTTACGAAATCAATTTTAATCCGTTGAAAAAGATGCTCCAAGACAATTCTCATAATTTTTTTATCAAACCTCAAAAAGCAAGTAAATGGTTAAATATAAGTGAGCCTATACTGCTTGCCGATATAGATTTCAAAACACAAAAACAGGCAAAGATTGACAATATGGTCGAAGGAGTCGCCAAAGTGTCGGGTGAGTTAAACGGTTTGCTTATTTACTTTGAGTTGGAACTCGGTTCAAACACAATTTTATCTACTCATCCGGCTCGCGTAGATAAAGATAATCATTGGTTTAGTTCCGTCCACATTCTTTCAAACGTCCTAAATTTACAAGTGGGAGATAAGTTTAAAGTGCATTATAGATACCGGATTGTCGGAGTTAATGACAATATTCAAGTTTCTCGTTCTTAAACACGAAATGAAAATATATTCACAGGATTTAACGAGGAATTCTTGAAAATCAAGTTATTGTTTTTGGCTGATAATTTGTCATAAAGGCAGAGATGGATATAATGAATACTTGATATGGTATAAATCGTAAATCGGTTTTTTTTAATTTTTTATATTAATTTGTAAAAACCGGATGGAAAAAATGTGATTGAAACGAATGATAAAATTATAACTATATTTGGCGGTTCGCGCTGCGGTGAAAATTCGCCTGAATATCAACAAGCAAAAGAACTCGGCGGGCGGCTTGCCGAAGCCGGTTTTACGATTTGCACGGGCGGTTATTTGGGCGTGATGGAAGCGGCTTCGCGCGGGGCGCGGGAAAAAGGAGGGCGCGTTTTCGGGATTGTGATGAACCAATTCAAATCAGAACCGAATCGTTATCTGACTGATAAAGTTGCCACAAATCATTTTTACGGACGTTTGCAGAATTTGATCGAACGCTCAGTCGGCTTTGTCGCCATTCGCGGCGGAATGGGAACGGTTACGGAGATTTCGCTCGTCTGGAACAAACTGCAAACCGGTGTGATAAATAAACGTCCGCTCGTTCTTTTGGGCGAATGTTGGAAACCCGTAGTTGAGGCGTGGCAAACAAATCTCGTCGTTAGCAGCAATGATGTTTCGTTTTTGGATTTTGCCGATAATGCCGAAGAAGCTGCCCAAATTATTATAGAAAAATCCAAAGGTGTAATCGTATGAATTGTCCGAGATGCAGCGCACAACTTTTGCCGAACGCGCAATTTTGCGGCGGCTGCGGTTATCAAATGCAAAATCAATCGCCGCCTTCAAATTATCAGCAGCAGACGACGGGACGCGAAGCATTTAATTTCGATGCCGACAATCGCGGACAGGGAAGAGGTTATACGTGGGAAATCCAACATCCTGGCTCGTTTGCGCTGGCGATTGTTAATTTACAAGCCGGACAATCAATCTCGGCGGAAGCCGGCGCGATGGTTTCGATGTCGTCGAATATTGATTTGCATTCGGAATTAAAAGGCGGCGTTTTCGGTGCCTTAAAACGTGCCGTCGGCGGTGAATCTGCTTTTGTTTCAACATTTACGGCGCAAGGCGGCGCAGGGGAAGTTACACTTGCGCCAGGCGCACCCGGCGATGTCGGCGGAATCGAGATGAGAAACCAAATTTTTATGGTGCAGTCGAGTTCCTATCTCGCCGGTGATACGAGTTTGATTGTAGATACGAAATTCGGCGGCGCGAAATCGTGGATCAGTGGTGAAGGTTTATTTCTTTTACAAGTTTCGGGGACAGGACTTTTGCTCGTATCTTCTTTCGGTGCGATTCACCGTAAAACTTTGCGGGCGGGCGAACAATATGTTGTTGACACCGGACATCTCGTGGCGTGGGAAGCGCAAATGCAGTATCAAACGCGAAAAGCCGCGAAAAGCGGATTTTTTAATAGTTTTTTGAGCGGCGAAGGTCTAGTGGCGGAGTTTTCAGGACCCGGAGAAATTCTTATTCAAACTCGAAATTTGCGGGCATTTGCCGGACTTATAAAACCCTTCTTCCCATCGCAAAACGGCGGCGGCGGTTTTAATATTGATTTTGGAAGTTAGAATAAATGTTTCTTTCGTAATTTGGAAGCTGAAATTACTTGCACCTTTAATAAAATGATTGTTTTCAACAAAACATTTCAACCTTCACGCATAAAAAACAAAAATCTTGAAATCAGACTTACAGGACGGACGGTTTCCAGAGGCGTTGCCATCGGTAAAGTGGTTTGTTTGCACGGGCGAAAAAGACAGTTTTATCGGATAGATTTAGAAATTCCGCAATTAAAACGCGAAATCCGCCGATTTCACGCCGCAATTCGTTTGGCAAGACGTCAACTGAAAAAAATCAGCCTCGATAAAACAGACACTAAGGCAAATATATTTGATACACATCGCTTGATTTTGGAAGATAAGTCCTTAATTTCCAAGATTGAAGAGTACATAAAAACTCAAAAAGTTAATGCGGAATGGGCGGTGAAAATAGTTACCGACGGTTATATCGCCGATTATAAAACCATTTCAAACGAACATTTGAGAGAGCGTTATATTGATCTGGAAGATGTTGCGGAGCGTTTGCAAACAGCTTTGGGCGGCGGTGAAAAATCAGATATTTTATTGGAGAAAAACTCGATAATTATCGCCAAAGAAGTCAAGCCTTCCACATTAATTGAGTTGGTTGAAAGTAGTCCGCAAGCGATTGTTACTGAAAACGGCGGTTGGACATCACATACTTTTATTCTGGCGAGAGAATTGAATTTGCCTTCTGTAACGGGTGTCAACCGAATTTTGCGTCGCGTCCAAACCGGAGATGAAATAATTGTTGATGCTTACAACGGACAAATTATTTTAAATCCGGGTGAAAATACACGGCAAATTTATAAAAATGCGGCAGTTAAGTTTGAACAAAAAAATATCGTTAAAACAGAACCGTCCGAGAGCAAAACCCTTGACGGCAAACACATCAAATTACGCGCAAATCTTGATATATCAAAAGATTATGCGGCGGCAAAAAAAAATGGAGTCGAAGGCATCGGACTTTATCGTTCGGAGTTTTTGTTTAATCAATATAAAGGTTTTCCCGATGAAAACACACAAATTGAAACTTATCGAAAAATTTCGGAAATGGTCGGCAGCGAAGGTGTCAGAATTCGCACTTTCGATTTGAGCGTCGAGCAATTAGCTGACGAATCTGAAGAAAAAGAGAAAAACCCCGCACTCGGTTTGCGGGCGATTCGGTTGAGTTTTTCACATCTAAAGGAATTCAGAACTCAAATCAGATCGCTTTTGCAGGCATCAGCGGCGGAAAATAATATCAGCGTGGTTTTGCCAATGATTTCAGATGTTACGGAAATCCGGCGGACTCAAAAAATTTTAGAAGGCGAAAAACAAAAACTTAAAAAAAGAGAAATAAAGTTCGGCGATTTGCGGCTGGGCGCGATGATCGAAACTCCTTCGGCGATTTTAACAATTGACGATATTGCCGCCGAATGTGATTTTTTATGTTTGGGAACAAATGATTTAGTCCAATATTTACTGGCAGTTGACCGCGATAATGAAAAAGTCGCGGATTGGTTTCGTACCTTGCATCCCTCTGTTCTGCGAGCTATAAAAATGGTTGTCGAGGCAGGCGAAAAAGCCGAAATTCCCGTTATCCTTTGCGGCGAAATGGCTGGTTCTCCGCTTTATGTGCCAATTTTAATCGGGCTTGGCGTATCTGAATTGAGTATGAATATAAATTCGATTCCGCGCGTTAAAAGAATAATCTCAAATATTGCTTTTGAAGAAGCACACGAAATCGTCAGAAAATTGGAAAAATGCAAAACTCATTTTGAAATTGAGAATTTCATCAATAAATTATTCGCTGAAAAATGGTCGCATTTATTTCCTGAAGCCATTATTCCACCGCAAATTATCAAAGAAAACTAAAAAAACTCAAAAAACATACTTTTACGCTTTAATAAAAACAGAAACTTTTTTGGTCTTAAATGACAAATCTTGCTCAAATTTTATTTTTTGGTTGCTTTACCTGCACATTCATTTTACTTCAAAATTATGGGTGTAATTTCCTAAAATAGTGTTTTGAAATTTTTCTGATCTATGAATAAATAATTGAAATTGGAAATTAAACTGTGCATCGGCTGTTAAAATATTTGACATAAAAAAACTTGCAACAAAATTCAAACTTAGATTGTAAATGTTGAACATTTTTTGCTAAGATGTTTAAGCCTTGCAAAAAGAACGAGTCGGGTAATCGCTTTTATTCAAGATAAAAGAGGAAAGTCCGAACACCAAAGGGCGACGAGCCGGATAACGTCCGGGCGTTTGATGCAAATCGAACGACGACAAGTGCAACAGAGAACAGACCAGCCACTGTCGATTTCGGATTTTTGATTTCGTATTTCGGAATTAAAATTTGAAATTTGTGGTGAAGGGTGAAACGGTGCGGTTCATTTTTGAACTTAATGTAAGAGCGCACCAGCGCGTTTGGTAACAGGCGCGGCTAGGTAAACTCCTCGCGGTGCAAGACCAAATAG
>JBDTSO010000188.1:0-6368 GCA_039931085.1 Acidobacteriota bacterium
ATACTGCAGATCGAGCGAGTATTTATAAACCATCGGATTCGGCTGATCGTTGTAACTTCCGTAAATTTCCACGGGAGGTCCGCTGTTCGGCAAACCAGTTGTCGGATTTATGCCGCCGCCGAGAACCGGATTACGCGGAAAACTGTCCGCGCCTCTGCCTGATCCGACTGCGTATAGAATTTGTCCGCCGGCAAACGGCGAACCGAAATCGGACGCATTAGTTCCGCAGCAAATGCTGTAACGTCCAAAAAACGGCGGATTGCCCTGCGAGTTGCTGAACAAAACGGTCTGCAGACGGTTGTAAAAAATACCGAAACCGCCACGCAGCACGATCTTGTTGCTCAACCCTTTCAAGTAGCCCGAAGAATTTCTGAAATCGGGACTGTAAGCGAAACCGATGCGCGGAGCAAAATTATTCAAATCCTTTTTGTATAAAGAATCAACCTGAACGAGTCGCGCGTCCGACAGTGTTTGTGCGCCGCTGCCCAACTGCAAATCGGTCAGACGACCTTCGGTTTCGGTCAGCGGCGAAAAATACTCGTAACGCAAACCGATATTCAAAGTCAGATTCGGACGCACTTTCCAATCGTCCTGAACGAATGCGCCGTAAGTGGCGGTGCGGAAAAATCGCTGCGCGTTTGCCGGAAGTCCGGTCGTCGGATCGGCGTTGATTTCTTCAAAAATCGGCGTGTCGTTGGCTAAATTGAAAAGTCCGACGAATGAATATTTCGGACGTGCGCCGCCGCTCAGATTATTATTATTGAATTCGCGCTGAAACAAGCCGCCGATTTTGACGGCGTGATTGCCGAAAATTTTGGTAACCGTGTCGCTGATTTCAAAAGTATTTTGCGAGAAAACCGCCGGAGTCGTTTCCGAGCGTCCAGCTCCGAAACGAATGCGGTCAAACGGCACGCCTTCGACTTCGATGTTTGGAATGCCGAAATTTGTCGCCGCCGAAGCCTTCACCTGATCCGAAGCAAATCGGGTGAAATTCACGCGGGCTTCGTTGAGCGAAGTAGCCGACAAATTGCTGACGACGATTCCGGTAACAATATAATTGAGCGGCTGGTTGGCAATATCGCTGCTCGGACGACTGCGCGAACCAGTATCTGCCGAAAGATCGTTGCGTCTTGTAACATACGTGCTGACGGCAACTTTGCTGGCATCGTTCACATTATAATCTACGCGGGCGTTGTATTGATTGCCGCGCTGACTGTTTGGGCTAAATAAATTGGCGAAGACGATATCCGGCACGCCGTCAAAACCACCGCCGATGTCGGCTCTGCCGACTCCGCCGCCGAGCAGCAGATAATTGCCCCGCGTTCCGGTGATCGAACCCAAATCCAAACCGCCCGGCACGTCGCGGCAGCGATCCGCCGCCGCGCCGCCGAAAACGCTGGCGCACGTGCGCGGAACTATACTCGCAACGCGCGGAGCGATGCCCGGCATTTGAAAAACCTGTGCCGTAACTCCGTTCGGACGCGCCGCAATTACCTGTTGACGATACTGTTCGGTTTCGATAAATGTTTGATATGTGTTGTTTGTATTGTTTCGCAAACCTTCGTAAGAAACGAAAAAGAACAACTTATCTTTGCCGCTCGACGTTACCGGACCGCCTTCGCCAAAACTCAAGAAAGGCAGCGGACCGCCGAAACTTCCGCCGAATTGCCGGTCGCGGTTCTCGACGCGGCTCGGAGTTGCCGGACGCACGGAATTGCCGAAATATTTATTAAAGGCATTCAACTTCGGGTCGTTGTATCTGAAAAACGCGCTGCCGTGAAATTCGTTCGTTCCGTTTTGCGAAACGACTCTTATCTGTGCGCCGGAGTTGCGTCCGTCTTCGGCTGAAAAGCTCGAACTCGAAACGACAACTTCCTTGACCGATTCCTGATTCGGTGTCAGAACTGCCGCGCCGCCGTACTGCAAACTGTTGACGCTCACGCCGTCAACCTGAAAATTGTTGGCATCAACGCGCTGTCCGGCGGCACTGATCGGAACTTGATTTTCCGTCTGAAAGATCGAAGCATTCGTGCCGCCCGGTCCCGTCGAATTCGGAAAATTAGCCGCCTGTCCGTTGCCGTCGCGCCCGAAAGCACCGATCACGCCGGGCGTTAAAGCCAGTAATTCATAAGGATTGCGTCCCGTTTGCGGCAGAGAGCGAACTTCGCGTGTGCCGACCGTATTTTGAATATTCGGGTTTTCGGTTTGCAAAGTTGTTTCCTGACTGCCCGTTACTTGGACGGTTGCCGTTACGCCCGCCAGATTGAGCGCAATATCGAAACCCTGCGTTACTTCCGCCGCAACATCAACATTTTCGATTTCTTTTTTCTCAAAACCCGCCTGTTCGACAGTTATCGAATAGCGTCCCGGCGCAAGACCGGAAAAACGATAAAAACCGTTGTCCGCCGTCGTAATGGTTTGGGTGCGTCCGGTTTCTTTATTTTTCAACGTAACGGTTGCGCCGACGACAATCGCTCCGGTCGAATCGGTAATCACACCCTGAAATGCGGCGCGAAATTGCGCTTGAGCCGTGATGCCCGACAGCATAATCATTCCCGCAACGAGAATTATTCCAAAAATTCCAGCAAATCCTTTATACATACAAAGTCCTCCCAAAGTTAGTTTGTTTCAAAAATTAAATTTATAGAATTGCATTATAAAATCGTTCAACAGCGATGTTGACAAATCCGCCGAAATTTTCATTTCATACCGGATTTTTATTTTCGTCTGAGAAATCTTGTGACTGAATCGTTTTACTAAATCGTTTTACTAAGTAAAATTGTTATAGCATTCTTTTGTGATTATGGTCAAGAGCATTTATTAACTTCAATTTAACAGACGGAACGCCGACGTTTTGCCGGTAAACTTCGCGTAAGCGGCGTAAAAGATTTGACCGCGCCAAATCTTTTGAACGCTAGCGCATTCTCTGCTGAAAAGATGTCGGCGTTCCGCTAAAATTATTCTTGCATTGACGGGCGCATTGTGAGAATCTTTTTAGTTATGCCGCGCCAGTCAAAAAAATCGCCGGAAAAATCTTTTGCAAATGCCAACAGTCGAAACATTAGCTTGAAGGAATTAGCCGTGCATCTCGGATTATCACCAACTTCACTTTCGATTGTTTTAAACGATGCACCGACGGCGAATTCGATTCCACAGGAAACAAAAGACCGTATCTTTAAAGCGGCGGCAAAATTTAATTATCGTCCGAATTATTTTGCCCGCAGTTTACGGGCGCAGCGCAGTTTTACGTTCGGCTTACTTGTTCCCGAACTGAGCGACGGTTATTCGGCGATGGTTTTAAACGGTGTCGAATCGGTTCTTTCAACCGAAGGTTTTTTTTATTTGACGGCGAGCCATCTGCACCGCGAAGATTTGCTCGAACATCATCCGCAAATGCTTATCGAAAGACAAGTTGAAGGAATAATCGCAGTTGACACACCGATTCGTTTTAACCCGACTTTGCCGATTGTTAATGTTTCGGGACACGACAAAATCGAAGGCGTTACGAACATCGTTTTAAATCACGATTCGGCGGCAAAACTCGGCATCGAGCATCTTTACGAACTCGGACACCGCAAAATTGCTTTTATCAAAGGTCAGGATTTCAGTTCCGATACGGAAATACGCTGGCAGACTATTATGCAGGCGGCGATAGAAAAAGGGATCGAAATTGACGACGATTTGATTGTGCAGCTCGAAGGCGAAAATCCGTCGCCTGAAACAGGATACGCGGCGACGCAAAAACTGCTCGCCCGCAAAAAGAAATTCACTGCCCTGTTTGCCTTCAACGATATTTCCGCCATCGGCGCGATTCGCGCTTTGTGTGAAGCCGACTGTCGCGTTCCCGAAGACGTTTCGGTACTTGGATTTGACGACACTTACGCCGCCGCCTTTCACAATCCCGCGCTGACGACGATCAAACAGCCGCTTTTTGAAATGGGCAGTCTTGCCGCCAAAACGCTGCTGCAAAAACTTGCTGAACCAAACAGACATTTTGCCCAAACTCTGACCGTTGAACCGAAACTCGTTATCCGACGATCAACTGCTCAATTTAGCCAAAAATAAGTTGATATGACGCTCGACCGGAAGGAAATTTTAACCGAAAACGACAATAAACTCATTAGAATCTTCCTGTATTTGAATTTCATATTAATCGGAATCGTCAACACTTTTCTCGGTCCGATACTACCGTTTCTTTACGAAAAATGGCGACTAAACGATGTCCAAGCCGGATATTTTCTGGCGGCGCAAGGTTTAGGCGGATTGCTCGGAACTTTAATTACTTCATTTCTCTACGCAAAATTCAGTTCGAGATGGATTCTAGCCGCCGGCTACATTTTTGTTATCGTGTCACTGCTCGGTTTGAGCAGCGACGTTTGGGAAATCGGACTTTTCTCTTCATTTTTAAGCGGCATAAGTTTGGGCTTCATTATTCCGACGACGACGCTGATTATTTCACAAATCGCCAAAGAAAATCGGGCGGCGGCGATAAATCTTTTGAATTTCTTTTGGGCGTTGGGTGCGGTTTCAAGTCCACTGATTTTTTTCGGATTAAGTTCGCAAACCCAACTAAATTATCTATTTGTGGCAGTCGCTTTGATCGGAGCGGCATTTTTAGCTTTTTTGTTCAAATTGAAAAATATTCGAATCGCATCAAGCAGCGAAAAATTAGCGATCAGCGGCGGCGAAAAGTTAGCCGTTTTATTTTCGGTGTGGCTTTTTATTCTGACAATTTTTCTGCAAATCGGAGTCGAAGCCTCATTAAGCGGTTGGCTGCCGACATTTGCCAAGCGAATTACTTCATCTGATTGGTGGCTGCTCGTTCCGAGCGTTTACTGGTCAGGATTTTTATTAAGCCGTCTGTTTTCTTCTTTCTATTTGCAAAAAATTGGCGAAAAAACCGCGATTTTGTTTGGATTGGTTTTAGTAATAATCGGACAAATTACTTTTCTCTTTACCGTGAACATAAATATCGCGGCAATTGGGGCGTTTATCGTCGGCTTCGGCACTGCGCCGATTTTTCCGATAATCATCGCCATTCTTTCAGGCAAATTTGAAAAAAAAGCACCCGAACTTCTCAGCTATATGTTTCTGCTGTCAGGTCTGAGCGGAATGCTTTTTTCGTGGCTGATCGGTTACGCCGCATTAATTACTGGCGAGCTAAAAACAGCTTTGCTGATTCCGCTGATGTGTAGTTTGATTCTTTTCTTTTTGCATTTATTTTTAAGAAGCAAAACTCAAAAATAATCATTGCAAAATCTCATTCGCCGCGCGAACGCCGTGAAAAAACGCTTCTTCAAAAAGCGCGATGCCGCTCAAATCGGAATGCGCGAAATGAATGTTTCGATATGGTTTCTGCGCGTTCTCTCGCGCACCGTTCCATAAAAAATTCGGACGCGGTGAAATCATCGCGTGTCCCCAACGCATCACGTCAATCCGCGTCGTCAATTCACGAATATCTTTATGCGCCATTGATAAATCCGACAAAACGATGTCGGCTATTTCCTGCCAATTCAAAGCAAAAAGTTTCGCGCGTCCGTTTTCTTCGGCGCACATCGGATAATAATATGTAAAGACCGCCGCGCCGTAATCAATGCCTTTTTGATGAGTCGCGTTGACGTAACCGAGCGACGGACTTTCATACAAAACATTGTCCCAAGCAAGGGGACAATCCTTTGGAAAACGATTTTTCGGACGGTCTTTCAAAAATAAATTAGCTACAAACCAAGCGTTGTGCTGAAATTCATTGACAAACGCGGGCAGATTTTCTTTGAAATCACGAATGACGTATTTAGTCGTAAAAATCGGCGGGGCGAAAATCGCTTTTTCGGCGTGAATGCCGCGAATTTCATTTGTTTCCGTGTTTAGATAAATCACGTCAACGCCTTTTTCATTCGGAATGATTTCTAGCGCGAGCGTTTCAAGTCGGATTTTATCTTTGATTTTATCGGCTAAATAATTGACGAATCTGCCGTTGCCTTCGGGAAAAGTTATAAATGCTTGCGATTCTTCGCCGGATTTTCTGACACGCGAACAGAAATAAAACAGTCCAGCCCAAGCCGAAGCATCGTTTAATTTCAAACCGTAATCGTCGCGCGTCGCGTAATCGCAATACCAAAAAAGTCTTTCGGATGTAAAACCTTTGTTTCGCAGCCAATCGCCAAACGAAATTTTATCGAGCGCGAGAACTTCCGCATCGTTTGAACAGTTCGCAATCGGCAAAGCAAACGCGCGTTTTCCCTGCGCGTCGCGCCAATTTATCCAAAAATCCATTTCTTTTTGAAACGCACTTAATTGATTTTTGTCGTCTTCGCTTGCGCCGACATTCAGATATAAACCTTCATACCAGCGACCTTTGTAAAAAACTC
>JBDTSO010000189.1:0-6367 GCA_039931085.1 Acidobacteriota bacterium
ACCGCAACAACAAAAATATGCTCATCTCTTACGACAAAAAAGCGATGGGATTTTTTTAGAGAATAATTAACCGCAGACAGACAAGGATGAACGCAGATTTTTTGATTTGCGTTTATCCGTAAAATATTAAAGACATTTGCAAAATTAAGTATTGATTAACCTGATCTACCGAACTCAATCTACATCGTTTTCAAATTGTTTATCTGAGATTTTCTCCGGGATAAAATATAAAACTGGAATTAGCACAAAAATAAAAAATGACAAATAGACCGACACGAAAGCAAGCGGAACAGAGAGCAAATAAAGAAAATTTGAAAAGAGATTCTTGCGGAGAATTTTGTTGTTTTGCACCGTAAGTTCGAGATTGTCGCGCTGATGTCTGGAAATCACAAACCGGAGTAACGTAAAGGAAATTACGCTGAATGAAAGAACGGTACCGTAAAGCGCGACCGCCGTCGGGACGAGCGGATTTTCGCCGATAAATGCCGTAACAAACGGAATCAGAGACATCCAAAACAAAAGATTAATATTCGTCCAGAGCATTGTTCCGTCAACTTTTTTAACATTATAAAAATTTTGATGATGGTTAATCCACATTATCGCAACGACCAAAAAGCTGAATACATAACTAACAAATTTTGGAGTGATTTTAAGCACAGATACTGCATCCGTTTCGTGCGGAACTTTTAGTTCCAGAACCATAATCGTAATTATGATGGCGATCACTCCGTCGCTAAATGCTTCGAGCCGATTTTTTTCCATAAGCTACATTGTCATTTTTTGATCTGCATTATTTATTTGCAAGCAGACTGCATATCGCTTTGACATTGGTTAGCAAAGCATCTCCGGTAAATTCGAGGCTGGCGAGTGAACGCTGCGCCGCTTCTTCGTGTCCCGCGCCGCAAGCGTCCGTGACGACAATGGGAATGTAACCCAAATCGGCAGCGTGGCGCACGGTCGGTTCGATGCCGATTTCCATCGCCACACCCACGATGATAAATCGGTTGATATTGCAGTCGCGCAAGGCTATATCAAAAAATGTTCCCTCAAAAGCCGACATCGTGATTTTATCGAAAATTGCTTCGTCTGGACGTGGCGTTAATTCGGGAACAACTTGAAATTGCGGCGAATCGCGCAGAAACCAAGGCTTGATTTGTTCAACCGTTTCGACTTTCTGCCAAGCTAAGGCAGTCCGCAACTGAAACACTCCCATCAATTCTTTTGGTAAGGAGAGATGGCGCGAGAAAAAAACGCGCACTCCGGCGGCGCGTGCCGCTTCCAAAACTTTGGCAACCTGCGCGGTAATTCGGTTGCCGTTTTTGATCTGGCTGATAATGCCGACCTGCATATCGTAAACCAGAAGTGCCGTTTTTTGCGGATCGCAGACTTCTTCGAGAGTCGTCGGAATGTCCAACCCGAATGCGTGTTTCATCTTTATTTCTCCGTTGTCTTTTTTGACAAGTTATTTTTTGGTTCGATCAAACGGCTCATTGATGTCAACCGATTCTTTGAACAAACTTTCGATAGGAAGCGGCACACCGACCGGAATAAATTCCCATTCGAGGTAACCAGCTTTCGACATGGGAAAATCGGCAACGTAACGCTTTGCCTCATCTACATTTTCGCACTCGAAAACGATTACGACTCCAGATTCATCGAGACGGGCATAATTTTCACGAACAATTCCGGCTTTCCACAATCTCCAAACATTGGCTACTTCATCTGCCAACAGCGGCTCAATCGTTTCCATTGTAACACCCGGCTTAAAATGGTCAAATGCAATAATTTTCATCGTAATTTCTCCAGTTATTTGTTTTTCAAACTTGCTTCTGCTAGCTTTAAATTAAGATATAAAACGAGTTTCTAACTTACCAAACGGTAATTATGGAAAAATGAAAAAAGTTACTCGGAACAGCAATCCGGTCAAAGACCATCCGGCAGGTTTTCGCACTAAAGACGATAAATATATTTGTCCGGTCGAAACCACTTTTGACTTTCTGAAAGGACGCTGGAAAATCAAAATCCTTTGGGTTTTGCATCATTCTTCCGTGATGCGTTTCAACGAATTGCGGGATTCGCTCGGCGGCATTTCAGAAAAAGTTTTAGCCAATCAACTGCGGGAATTAGAAAAAACGGATTTTGTCCAAAGAAAGATTTACCCGGAATTTCCGCCGAAGGTAGAATATGAACTGACTGATTTTGCCCTGACTTTCAGCACGATTCTCGCTCAAATCGGCGATTGGGGATTAGAACACAAAGACAAGATATTGGAAATTCTCGAAAAACAAAAAAAGTAGAGATGCCTGACTGCAAAGTAGAGTGAAAGTAATTAAGCGAAAATCAAAGCTGCCAACAACCTTTGATGCTCCGTGAGGATATTTGAGAAATGATGATGTTATAATTGCCTTCGAGGAGAGATAAATTTTTATGATTACGATTACTTTTCCAGACCGCTAAACCGAAAAACGGGCGTTGGGCTTTTTGCTCGGACGTTTTTCCGGGCGCGTCTTAAAATTCAGAGAACACCTCGTTCCCGAAGCCGCGCTTGAGACTTTGACTGACCGAAATACTTCTTTTACTGTCAAAGGCAAAGCAACATAAAAATAGCAAACTGCGGCGATTTGAGATACTTCTCCCGCTTCAATTTAACGACGGGCGCACGCTCATTCCGCGCACCCTGATTTTCAATAAAAAAGCAAATTAAGTTATTCTGATTTCAATGGCGGAAAATAAATTTACACTTCCTTCATTTGCGAAAATAAACTGGTTTTTGCGCGTTTTGGGCAAACGCGCTGACGGTTTTCACGAACTTTTTACGGTTTTTCAAACTGTTTCGCTTCACGATAACCTTAATTTTTCAGAACACGATCAAATTATTTTGACTTGTGATGATAAATTAATGCCAACGAATGAA
Organism: Acidobacteriota bacterium; assembly: GCA_039931085.1. GTDB lineage: Bacteria > Acidobacteriota > Blastocatellia > Pyrinomonadales > Pyrinomonadaceae. The sequence continues at coordinate 2,915 of JBDTSO010000189.1, forward strand.
AATAATTTAATCGTCAAAACCGCACTTGAATTAAAAAGAAAATTTAACCTCAAAAAAGGTGCTAAAATTCACCTCGAAAAAAATATTCCCGCGCCGGGCGGACTTGGCGGCGGTTCTTCAAATGCGGCGGTTGCGCTATTTGGTTTAGCAAAATTATGGGAAATTGAAATTGATTTCAGCGAAATGTTAAAAATCGGAGAGAAACTGGGTTCTGATGTGCCGTTTTTTTTTCATGGCGGCACTGCGCTCGGAATGGGGCGCGGAACAGATATTTCGCAGTTGGATGATATTACGGAAGAACATCTTCTAATTGTAACGCCGAACATCGCAGTTTCCACTGTCGAAGCCTTTGCACGTTTAGCCGTGCCGCACTTGACAAATAAATCGTCAAAAAGTATCCTTCAAATTTGCCGCGATGAAGCCGAAACGCTTGATTTGCGGCAATCAAAATTAATAAACGATTTTGAAAAGTCGGTCTTTAAAGTTGAACCTGAAATAGAGCGCATTAAAGTTAAACTTTTAGAACTAAAAGCTGAACACGCTTTATTGTCGGGAAGCGGAGCGAGCGTTTTTGCCGTATTCGGCGATAACGTGCAATTGCAAGACGCGCTGAAAGCACTTAAAATCGAACGGGATTGGCGCGTATTTGAGGTTGAAACTGTTTCGCGTGAAAAATATCGGGAGATGTTAAAGCTCGATAGAAATTTGTTTCTGAAAGATTTCTGACTTTATTGGGGCGTCGCCAAGTGGTAAGGCACCGGGTTTTGGGTCCGGCATTCGCAGGTTCGAATCCTTCCGCCCCAGCCATTTTATGAAAGTTGACGGGCAACTTAAAAAACTTGAGTTGCTCGTCATTTATTTGTATCAGCAGAACAAATGAGCGTAACAGGCAATATCAAAGTCTTTTCGGGCAACGCGCATCCGCAGCTTGCCGAAGAAATCTGCAATCATCTCAGTTGCGACCTTGGCAGAGCCAGCACGGACAGATTTTCCGACGGTGAATTTAATTTTCAGATTGATGAAAACGCCCGCGGCGCGGATGTTTTTATTATTCAGCCGACTTGTCCGCCGACGGATGAAAATTTGATGGAACTGCTGATTATGATTGATGCGTTCCAACGTGCTTCGGCGGAAAGAGTAACGGCGGTGATTCCGTATTTCGGTTACGGTCGTTCCGACAAAAAAGATCGCCCGCGCGTTCCGATTGCTTCAAAACTCGTCGCAAATTTGATTACGACGGCAGGCGCGGAACGGGTTTTGACGGTTGATTTGCACGCTTCGCAGATTCAGGGATTTTTTGACGTGCCGGTTGATCATCTTTTTGCCGCGCCGGTTATTGTTGACTATTTTCAGCAAAATCCGGTTGAGAATATGATTGTTGTCGCACCCGACACTGGCGGCGCGGAACGCGCCCGTGCTTATGCGAAACGCCTCAACACCGGTTTGGCTTTGTGCGACAAGCGGCGCGAAAAGGCGAATGTTGCCGAAGTAATGAATGTTGTCGGTGAAGTCGAAGGCAAAAATTGTTTGATAATTGACGATATGTGCGACACGGGAGGCACGATTTGCAAAGTCGCCGACGCGCTTTATGAAAACGGCGCAAACGATATTTACGCTTGTTTTACGCACGCTGTTTTGTCCGGTAACGCGATTGAAAGACTGACAAAATCGCATCTGAAAAAAGTTATCGTAACCAACACGATTCCGCTCTGCGAAAAAGGCGAGAAAATGCGGGAAGAAGGTCGCATCGAAGTTTTAAACGTCGCAAAATTATTAGCGCGGGCGATAAAATCAATTCACGATGAAACGAGCGTTTCATCTTTGTTTATTTAAGAATAGTTCAAAGTTTCAGGTTCAAAGTTATAAGTTATTTTGAACTTTGAACCTGAAACTTTGAACCTTGAACTCAAAAATATGGCAGATAAAGTTGTAGTAAAAGCTGAAAAAAGAGAGGATCGCGGCAAAAACGACGCGCGTCGTCTGCGAAGTGCTGGAAAAGTTCCGGTCATTGTCTATGGCGGCGGCGGCGAAAGTGTGGCGGCGGCGGCTGATTTGAAAGATTTGGCGGCGATTTTACGTTCTGACACCGGACAAAACACGATTTTTACAATTGATATGGCGGGCGAAGGCGCGAACGACGTGATTTTTCACGACCGTCAGATTGATCCGCTGAGAGGTCGTCTAATGCACGCGGATTTGCGCCGTCTGGCGAAAGGCGAAAAAATCGAAGTTACTGTGCCGATTCATTTGATTAACGAACCGGAAGATATTGAGGAAGGCGGCGTTTTGACGCAGCAATTACGCGAAGTCAAAGTTCTGTGTGTGCCGAGCAAAATTCCCGAATACATCGAAGCTGATGTTGCCGGTTTGCAGATCGGCGAACATATTTCGGTTGCCGATTTGAAGGTTGACGAAGATGTCGAAATTCAAGAAGATGCGGAAACCGTTGTCGCTTCAATCGTCTTTGTCAAAGAACCTGAACTCGAACCGACACCTGAAGAAGAATTGACCGAACCGGAACTGGTCGGCGATGAAGAAGATGGGGAAAAACCGGGTGCGGTTACTGACGAAGAAGATGTCGAGAAGCCTTAATTGTAGTTCAAAGTTCCAAGTTTCAAGTTCAAAGCTAAGTTTGCAAACTTTGAACTTTGAACATTAAACTTTGAACAAAATGATTAATTGGTTGATCGTCGGTTTTGGAAATCCGGGTTTGCGATACGAAAAAACGCGCCACAATCTCGGCTTTATGCTGATTGACAGGTTGGCGCGTGAGCTTCAAACGCAGGTCAAGCGTGAAGAATGTCGCGCTTTGATCGGACGCGCCGAGATTGAAAATCAAACAGTCGAACTTGTTAAACCGCAAACTTTTATGAATTTGAGCGGCGAAGCGATTAGCTGTTTGTTGAAAAAAAATAATCGCAGCGTAGAAAATTTAATTGTCATTGTTGACGATTTAGCTTTGCCGCTCGGAAAAATCCGGCTTCGCGCCAATGGTTCGGCGGGCGGACACAATGGTTTGAAATCAGTCAACGATTGTCTGAAAACTCAGGAATACATTCGTTTGCGTATCGGAATTTCCCCTGAACATCAAATTAATAATACAAAAAATTTTGTATTAGAAAATTTTTCCACAACGGATTTGGAAACAGTCGAAAAAGTTTTAGAACAAAGTGCCGACGCGATTTGCGCTGTCTTGTCTGACGGAGTTGAAAAAGCAATGGCGAAATTCAATGGATAATTGATAATTTAAAATTAGTAATGATTTACACTGTAAAATTATCAACTATCAATTATCAATTAACAAAACCTTCTTGCTTCATTCAAAGAAATGAGGCTTGATTAGCCAAAAGGAGGACAATAAATTGGCAGAAAAAAGAGTATATGAAATGATGTATATTGCGGCGGCGGAAACGTCGGACGACGATATTGCAACATTAAACGAAACAATTACAA
>JBDTSO010000190.1:0-6322 GCA_039931085.1 Acidobacteriota bacterium
TACGGCTGGGAATGGCTCAACTTTCTGCTGCCGCCGTTTTTGAAAAAGATAAGCGTGATTCACTATCTGCAATCGCTCGTCCCCGTGCCGATGTCCGAAGGTCCGTTCGCGGTGCTGATCGAACCGACGCCCGCGTGGATTTCCGTGCCGAGTCTGCTTATATTTACAGGTGTCGTGTTGTTCCTCGCCAGCCGTCACATCCGCCGAATGGAGATTAGCTATGCCGGAGACTAAAGCAAAACACAAACGCTTAGATGAATCCATATCGCTAACGATGAAATTGCTTCGGCACATTCGACATTTGCCGCGCCGGACACTTTCAACAATTTTAGGATTAGCCTTGCTGTTAGCCTGTTCGTTCGGCTGTGCGCCGTCCTCTTCGCAAGGTGATGAAAAGTCGTCTGCTTCGGCGTCAACAAACGACTTGCCCGAACTTACCGAAGACATAATCCGCGAACGCATCAATTACACGCGCGTCAGGCAAATTCCAGACGAGAACGGAACCGCCGAGCCGATCAGTTGGACGTTTGTCGAAAATGAACCGAAGGAAATCACCGTCGTCGATAAAAGGATTGAAGGCAATCATGCGACTATCGTCTTGGACATTAAAACCGGTTCGGGTCTAAACGCCCGCAACCCGCGCGTCCTCGCCGGAAAAATTCGTGCCGAATGGGAACTAAAAACCGGCTGGGCACTGCGAAAGTGGGAAGTAGTTGATACTGAAAATATCTCAATGAAGTTCAGAAATCTTCCTGAACCACCGGAGCAAAATTCCAACCGCTGATTGTTTCTTAAAAGTCTCGATTCCTGTAGCTTACACTTTTGAACTCAGTCGCTCAATTCTAATACCAAAACCAATTGAGAAGGTTTGCTATGCAGGTCAGAACCGTCTGCGGTAGCGGACGGTTTAACTTAGCGATTTGAGCCGTTTATCAAAAGTTCAAAAGATAATCTTCAACCGTCCGCTACCGCAGACGGTTCTGACTTAAAACACCAATTAAAATGGTTTTGGTATAAGAACCGCTATAATGATAAATTTGCTCTCAATGCTGAAAAGCATGCGGATGTGTTTTTTTCATATGTTGAGAGCTATTTTAGCTCAAAAACACATCCGTTTTCTTTTTCAATATCTTTTTAACAATGTTTTTGTCCCGTGCAGAGAGAGAATAAAGGACAATCCAAGCCATAATTTGCTGTCGAGAGATTCGGTAATTGAGTCAATCCAATTTATTTCGGAATCGTTTGGATGAGCCGCTAAAGAGTTGAAAATCAATTCGTCGAAATGAAATTATATTTCTGCACAGACGCTTCATTATCCGATTTGCCGTTTATTTGCGTAGTATGACATCTGATGTTTTTTTGACAAGAAATTTTTGTGTTAATCTACTGCAATATGACACAGGAAAGACGCGGAAAGTTTCAGACCTCTTCGGGCATCGAACTGCCGACGGAATTTAATCCGAACAACACAAATATTGATTACGAAAACGACATCGGCGACGCGGGCGCATTTCCATACACGCGCGGCGTGCGGAAAAATATGTATCGCGGACGGTTTTGGACGATGCGCCAATACGCCGGTTTTGCGACCGCTGAAGAATCTAACGAGCGTTACAAATATCTGCTCGAACACGGCACAACCGGACTTTCGGTAGCGTTTGATTTGCCGACGCAAATCGGACTCGATTCCGACGACGCGCTGGCGGCGGGCGAAGTTGGAAAAGTCGGCGTGGCGATTGATTCTTTAGAAGATATGCTGATGCTGTTCGACGATATTCCTTTGGACGAAGTTTCGACTTCGATGACGATAAACGCTACCGCCTCGACGCTTTTGTGTCTTTATTTAGCCGTCGCCAAAAAGCAAAATGTCGCTTTCGACAAAGTTAGAGGAACGATCCAAAACGATATTTTAAAGGAATACATTGCCCGCGGAACTTATATTTTTCCGCCGAAACCTTCGATGCGCTTGATTACCGACACATTCGCTTTTTGTGCCGACAATGTACCGAATTGGAACACGATTTCGATTTCCGGCTATCACATCCGCGAAGCCGGTTCGACCGCCGTGCAGGAAGTTGCATTTACTTTAGCTGACGGCATCGCCTACGTTGACGCGGCGATTTCCGTCGGTTTAAAAATTGACGATTTTGCGCCGCGTCTTTCATTTTTTTTCAATTCACACAACAATTTAATCGAAGAAATCGCCAAATTTCGCGCCGCGCGCCGTCTTTGGGCGCGGATTATGAAAGAGCGTTTCGGCGCGAAAAGTGCGAAATCAACAATGCTTCGTTTTCACACGCAAACCGCTGGTTCGACTTTGACCGCGCAGCAGCCGGAAGTAAATGTCGTGCGAACGACAATTCAGGCACTCGCCGCAGTTTTGGGCGGAACGCAATCTCTGCACACCAACGGAATGGACGAAGCATTGAGTTTGCCGACCGAACAAGCGGCACGAATCGCGCTCAGAACGCAACAAGTCATCGCTTACGAATCAGGCGTTGCCGACACGGTTGATCCGTTTGCGGGAAGTTACGCAATTGAAGAATTGACCAGTGAAATCGAAGAAAAAGCCGTCGAATATATTGAAAAAATTGATGAAATGGGCGGAATGTTAAAAGCGATTGAAAACGGTTATCCGCAACGAGAAATTCAGGAAGCGGCGTACCAATATCAACGCGCTGTCGAAGATGAAACCGAAATTGTCGTCGGTGTCAATAAATTTCAAATCGAAGAAGATGAAACAATTCCGATTATGACGATTGATGAAAAAATCGAACGCGGACAAATCGAAAGATTAAAAGTATTGCGCGAAAAACGCGACGGCGAAAAAGCGGAAAATTCATTAAATAATTTGGAAAAAGCGGCGCGAAACGACGAAAATTTATTGCCGAAAATTTTAGAAGCGGTCGAAAATTACGTTACTGTCGGTGAAATTTCCAATAAATTGAGAAAGGTTTGGGGCGAATACCGCGAAGCCGTAACGATATAAAATTTTGAAGTAAAGAATTATTGTAATTTGATTTCTCAAAAAAGCAATGATATTGTTTCATCTGTGAAACAATATGTTTTGAAAAGGAGAATAAAATTATGGCGGAAGCGGCAATCGGAGTTGAAGAATTTGAAGATGCGACGGAAAATTTCGCGGAAAATGATAGTAAATTTGAATTGCGTTCGATACGCGACATCGTAGCTGATTTGTCAAAACCCGTGGCGAAGCGGCATCTTCGCACACGCAGACAAGGCGGCAAAGACATCAAATATATTGCGTGGCACGACGCGATAAAATATCTCGATCATTATGCGAGCGGTTGGAATTATGAAATCCGCTCAATAGAATCAATCGGCGGAAAGCTGATTTTAATCGTCCGGCTTTCGATTCCGTGTCTGGAAGGCGTTGTTTTCCGTGAAGCAACCGGACAAGAAGACGAGGAACTCGACAGTTACGGAAATTCTTCGAGCAATTCCGAAAGTATGGCGTTGCGCCGCGCCGCTTCAAAATTCGGTCTGGGTTTATATCTTTACGACCAGAATAAATAAAATTTACAAGTGAACTTTTCAAATTCGACAAGGCAATAAAGTTTGCTTCGCGCAACTCTAAAAAATTTATTGTCTGCATAATCTCTTTATGTAAATTTTCCGACGCAAAAATTTGCTATTTCAAGATGTTTCCTTTAATCTTTTTACAGTTCCTACAACTAAAAAGTCATTAATCGAATTGATTCACTACACAAAATATAGGAGTTAATTTATGAAAAAGTTTAGTTTTTCCAATAGTGCCGACCACAGATTTTATGTCGGCTTATTTTTGTCCATCGTCTTTTGTGCGGGATTTTTTATGTTCGGAACGGCGGATTCCGTTTCCGCGCAGTCGTTGGTTATTGCCAAAGAAAAGAAAGAAATTGACAAGACAATTCCACAATACAAACAAGAAATCATCGAAAAATGCGGAGATTTCAAATTTGAAATGGAAGTTGATTACGATTCTTTTACGGCAATACCTGAAAGAGTAACTTTGGTTGGCAATCAAGGACTTCTTCAGGTTCGCAATGCGCTGCGCCGCGTCTGCACGGACTCGTCGGACACGAGCGCACGAAGTGAAGAAGCTGCTGCCGCGGTTCGCAGTAAAATAAAACGCATTGTGCTGACAAATATCGCCGATCCGAAAAAGAAGAATATTGAATTGACCAAAGACGGAGTTCTTTATGTTCGTAATTCATATACAGAACCGGGCGGCATTGTAGATTATGTCGCAATGGCGACGCAGTTGCTAAAGATTTTGTAGAACGATTTTCGTCACTGAAATTTAAAAAATTGCCGCGATTTTTCGCGGCAATTTTTTTTTGAATCAAGAAGCAGATCACTGAATACTTAATCTCTCACTTAACCAAATATAATAATTCCGCCGGAACTGTCGTTATTTTCATCTTTTTTCTCTTCTTTGAGAAATCCCTGCGCGACAAATAGTTTAACGATTATCCGGGCATCGTTTCGCTGAAACTTGTCCGAAAGTGTAATCATTCTGTTCAAATCCGCTTTTCCGAGCAGTTGGATTTGATTGATGTAGCGAAAAAGCATCAAACCGTTGTAGGTATTGCCGTTGACTCTCATCAAAAGCTCGGTTTTTTTGAAATTTTGATCACGCTTATTATATTTGCTCAAAATCGCCGAAGCCTGCACAAAATCGTTAATTTGATCGACAATCGGGTCGAAAATGCGAAACGCTTCGTTTGAATCAACTGTCGCATAACCCCTGACAATTTCCATTAAATCGTTGAGTTCGTCTTCGTCTTCGGGATATTCGTTTGCCAACGCTTTGGCATCTTTCATCAAATTGACGGCGGTTTCGTGGTCTTTGTCCGTCGTTTTTTTCTGAAATTCCATCGCCAGCGCGACCAATTTTTGAATCTGCGTTTTCTTTTTGCCCAGATTTCCGATTAACTTTTTCGCTTCGTCGAGTTTTCCGTCTTTCGCCAAACGGCTGATTTTTCCCGACTCAAATTTTTCGGCGGCATCGGCGCGGGCTTTTTCGTCAGGTATTTGTTCGATGATTTTTTTCGCCCGCGCTTCGTCGTCCATCTGTGCAAGTTTATTGTTGATGGATTGATACGCCGAAATTTTTTCGTATTCGTTTAATTTCGGTAAATCGGCGAGAAGGTCTTCCGGCGTAGTGTTTTGATTCCAAATTTTTTGCTGTTGCTCAAATTGCTTGACTTCAGGCGGCATATTTTTCATCGCTTCCGCTTGTTTTTGTTTGAGCAAACCGAATTTTTCAGGCACAAATTTTTCCAAACTCGGCATTGCCTGCGACATTCCCAGCATCATATCCAGAGAATTTGACGGCTTCAAAAAAGTGTCGGCGATTTTGCCCGCGAGGTCTTTTAGCTGTGAGTCGGTGAACTTAAACGGCTTTTCCTTGGTGTCTTTCGGCACGTTCGGATTGGTCGCATACAACAAAAAACGAATCGCCGCGCCTAAATCGTCCTTCTTTTTGGTCAAATCCGTATCAATAATTTTGCTGATTACGTCATCAGCTAACTGCGTCGCTTTTTTTTCATCTTTTTTATTAAGTTTTTGGAGAAGCGGCAGAACATTCCAGGAAATTCCTTTTGCCAGACTGTCTTTAATCAATTTAATGGCTTTGTCCGGGTTTTGTTCGGCGGCAAGCACGGCGAAACTTTGTTCGAGCGCGATTTCCTGTCGAACGCGATATTGTTCGGGATTGAAATTCAAATAACCGCCGTCGTCTTGCTTGGTATTCGGCTGTGTCGCTTTGGCTAATTCCTCAGCTAATTTCGCGGGGCGCGTCTGCACGAGCATTTCCAATGCTAAATCGGCATCGTGTTTGGCGATCATCGGTAAAATTTGATTACGAACGTCATCAAAATCGAAGATATTCGCGTATGGATCATCATTAGCTTTTTTATCTCTTTCGGCTTCGACATTGGCGACTATGATGTCATTAGCCGAACTGCGAAACAATTCTCTGGCGCGTTTTTCATCGAATTTCCAGTATAAATCTCCGGCAATCGCATACACCATCGCTCTGTTTTGCGGCAATCTGAGAGTCGCCGCATCGCCGACCGCCTGATCGAGCATTTTCAAAACCTGCTCTTCCATTTTCTTTTGCTCATTTTCCTTTTCGGTTTTCGATTCGGTTGGCGAAGTTTGAGCAAAGATCAATGAAGAAAATGTCAGACTCAACAAAGCAAAACAGATAAAGCGTAGAAAAAACATATTTTAACTCCTTTCAGCCGGATTATTATTTTTACCTAATGTAGAAACAAGGCTGTTTGTTGGTGTTCTGAGTTCAAACTTCAGTTTG
>JBDTSO010000191.1:0-6302 GCA_039931085.1 Acidobacteriota bacterium
CCAAAATCACGCATATTTCTTACGGCGATGTCGAACATTTCAGAACAAAAAGCGGTTCGCGCCAAATAGCAGATGAAAAGGAAATGAAAGTTCCGGGTTATTATTGGCTGGCTTACGATTGGAAAAATTTGTTTCTCGCCTGCCAGCTCTGTAATCAGCGTTTTAAGAAAAATCTTTTTCCTCTCGAAGATAAAAATGAAAGAGCGATTTCACACGAAAGCGATTTAACCAAAGAAAACCCGCTCTTCATAAATACTGAAACTGAAGACCCAGAAGATTTTATTTCCTTTCGTGGTGAAATCGCCTTTTCCATTGACGGGAATTTGCGCGGAGAAACTACCATCGAAGCGACGGGAATTAACAGGGATGAATTAAAAGAAATGCGTTTGGCTACTTTGAAAAAATTGAAGAAAATTTACGTTTTAGCCAATTTGCATCCGCAAATTCCCGAAAGCAAAGAGGCAATCAAATTTTTGGAAGAATGTGCAACCGACACTCATGAATACGCTTCGGCGGTTCGGGCAAATTTAGAAAATGAGTTTCGTTTCGCTTTGAAATAAACCTTTCGAAAAATCAATTTCCATTTTCGATTTTTTTCAATTCTTCAGTAAATTTTTCAATCTGCAATTTCGTGTTATCGAGTTCGCGTTTGGCTTCGAGATATTTTTCCCATTCATTCGTATTCGTCAAAGCCTTTGCCACATCTTCGTCAAGCATGTGCGCCATCAGCGCGAGCAAATCGCTCAATGCTTCCTGATTTTGCAAAAGCGAGTTTATAATCGTGTAAGCGAGTTTCGCGTTCGGATAATCAATGTCTAAATCTTCTTTATTCATCTGTGTAATATTCATTTTTACCAAATTTCCGTCAAATCCAATTCAAATCCGACCAAAACATCTTCGCCCGAAACTTTTACCGCGTTTTCCAAAATCTCGATTTCGCCATTGCTTCGATAAATGTGAACTTTCTTTTCAAACGGATCAATCAGCCAACCCAAACGTACATTATTTTCGATGTATTCGAGCATTTTATCTTTCAAATTCCGCAAGCGGTCTGATTTCGAGCGCAGTTCGATGACAAAATCCGGCGCAACGCGCGTGAAACTTTCCGAGCGTTCCTCTTCCGAAAACGAAAAATAGCGTTCCTTCAAAATCCAAGCCGCGTCGGGCATCCGTTTCGCGCCATTCGGCAATGTGAATTTGGCGGACGATTCAAAACAAACGCCGGTTTTGTCTTTTCGCGCCCAATTGCCTAATTGTAGGTTTATATCCCAATTTTTTCTGCTTGTTTCCGGGAATGGCGGCGGCATAATTTCTAAATCTCCTTCTGCGTTGGTTTCAATTCGCAAATCTTCGTTTGCTGCGTCAATTTCATAAAGTTCCTGATCGGTGAATTTATGTCCCGGAACTTTGACGATAAAGAACAACGGTTCGGGAAATTCGATCTCGACACATTCTTTTGGTACTTTTAAAGTTTGCTTTTTTTCGACTGTATTTGTTACTGCTGACATAAATTCACCTCTGTATTTTATTTTAGCGTTATAATCGGAACGCTCCAAACAATTTCACGGTTTGCTTAATCGTCATTTTGTGAACTTTGGTAAAAGTCCTTAGCTTTGGCGGCTAAATTTGTCGAAATGGTTATGCGAAACGGGTGTTTGGCGACATAACTCGGAACTTTAGTAACTTTCGCGCCGAGTTTTCCGAGATTTTCGGCGAGTTTTTCATCGGAAAATTCTTCCGACCCGAATTTGTCCGCCGCACGTTTAAACGCGCCGCGCAGACGGTCAAGCGGGAGTTCTCTTTCGGCTAAAGTTAAACCACGCGATTGGAAATCTCCTAATGCGTAAAGTAAAACTTTTTCGACAATCGGCGCGTCGGCGTTTCTTTCAAATAAATTTGGCTGTTCTGTCATTATCTTTGTGCTTTAAACATTTTAACATAAAATTTATTTACCTTTGCTGTGGAATTCCGCACTGTTTTTTTTACGTTTGCAACTGTGTTAATCTGTGAATAATTGTATGTCTGAAAACAAAAAATATTGTGTCGGACTCGGCGTTTCGGGCGGAATTGCGGCGTATAAAGCGATTGAAGTTTTGCGGCTTTTGCAAAAATCAAATTGCGAAGTGCGTGTGGCGATGACGAAACACGCGACGGAATTTATTCAGCCGCTGACGTTTCGCGCATTGACCGAAAGTTACGTTTTGGTTAACGATTACGCGACGGAAAATCCTGACCCGATCGCACATATCAATTTTTCCCAAAATATTGATTTGCTGTTAATCGTTCCGGCGACGGCAAATATCATCGCCAAATTTGCAAGCGGAATTGCCGACGATTTTCTGACTTCAACATATCTCGCTTCAACCGCACCGGTTTTAATTGCGCCTGCAATGAATACGACGATGTGGGAAAATCCGGCGACGCAGAGAAACATCGCGCGATTAAAAAAAGACGGCGTTTATTTCGTCGAACCGATTTCGGGCGAGTTGGCTTGCAAAACCGTCGGCACGGGAAAGTTGGAAGATGTTGAAAATATCGCTTCGCAAGCGTTAGAAATTTTAGTCCGAAGTCCAACGTCCAAAGTCCAAAATCGTAAAAATCAAATTTTGGATTTCAAAGACGAAAGCCTTTTGATAACCGTCGGCGGAACGCGCGAAGCGATTGATCCCGTGCGGTTTATTTCAAATCATTCGTCGGGCAAAATGGGTTTTGCCGTGGCGGAAGCAGCACAAAAGCGCGGCGCGAAAGTAATTGTCGTGTGCGGAGTGACGAGCGTTGAACAGCCGGAAAATATAAAAGTAATCAAAGCAACTTCAGCCGAGGAAATGTTTAATGCGGTAATGAAAGAATTGCCGAAAGCAACAATTTTCGTTGGCGCGGCGGCAGTTGCCGATTATCGTCCGCGCAATGTTGAAGATTTCAAAATTAAAAAAATTAACCAAGATGTTTTGACTTTGGAACTCGAAAAAACGCCGGATATTTTGGCGAATGTTTCAAAAAACCGACACGAAAATCTTCTCGTCGTCGGTTTTGCGGCGGAAACGAACGACGTTGTGAATTACGCGAAGTCGAAAATGGAAAAGAAAAATCTCGATTTGGTCGTCGCCAACGACATCACGAAGAAAGGTGCGGGATTTAATACGGACACGAATATTGCGACGATTTTAACACGCGAAAATCAAATTGAACTGCCGCTGATGTCGAAACGCGAAATGGCGGATAAAATTTTAGACGAAATCGTTAAATTGCGGAAAAACTTTTAAAGTCTGTGTTCTTGTATTCTTTAAAACATCAATTGCCGCAAAAATTCGTTTCATAAATCGTTTGAGATTAGCGTTAATTCATACAGCATTTTTTATATTTTCTGCCGCTATTACAAGGACACGGCTCATTTTTCCCGACTTTCGGCGTGTCGCGCACAAAAGTTCCTTCATATCGGCTGTCCCACATCAAATTATCTTTTGTTTCAAATTCCGGCGTTTCAAAATCGCGCATATATTCCTGCGGGTCTCTGAAACAAATCCAATTTTCAACGTCGGAAATCATATCCTCAATCAAATTGTGGTATTTGCCCGAACCGTCTAAAAAACTGCTTTTTTCCTCCGCCATCATCTCTTGAAAATCGTCCCAATCGCCCATCAGCATCAGTTCGACTTTGTTTTCGGCGTAACTTTTTTCGATTTCGGGCAATAATTCGACGGCTTTCAAATCAAGACAACTAGAAACCAGCGCACCGCGCAATAAATCTTCTTCTCCGCAAGGCATTTCAAATAAAGTTTTGAAATATGAAACGACTTCTTCGCGTGTTTTCAATCCGGCGCGAAACAGACAAAGCCACGCATCCAAACCTGCGCTGCGGACAAATTCATAAACATTTTCATCTTCGATAAGTTTATTGATGAGCGAAACATCGCCGCCGCTGACCGAAGCCAAAACTCTGTGCAAATCTTCGGTAATAAAATCGCCGTAAGCGTCATCAACCATTTTCGCATCCGCCGAAAAAACTTCATAAACGAGCGGATAAGCCTTTTCTTCCCGAAACTGCGCCAATATCAAAGGCGCGTAAAACGGCAAAAAGTAATCCTCACCGCTCAACAATTCGGTTAAAAGTTCGTCCGTGTTGCGAAGTGCGTCAAGCAAAAACGGTGTAAATTCTGCTCGATTATCCAATATTTTCTGCAAATCTTCTTTCGGAAAAGTTCCGTCGAAGTAAGCAATTTTTCCGATTGTTTCTTTAATATTTTCGCTCATAAATTGTTTTGTTTTTTAATGATATTTTACACGCGACTCAAAAAATCTTCCGAAACAAAAACATTTCTTATCTTAAATCTCAGCGGGCTTTGAACAATTAAAATTGCCTTTAAGTTTTCCAAACCGCTGACAAAATATGGCTCTTTAGTTGGCGGAATTTTTTTTATCCAGAGAGGAATTTCAAGTTTCAATTCGTCGCAAAGTTTTTCGATTGTCGAGGCAAGAAGTGCGTCTGTTTTGTCATCGCTTAATTCAAAAGGTTCAGTAATCATTCGCAAATCCCGATGTCGGCGGAAATCATCAACAAAATCATAAAAATACAATTTCCACCAATGCGAATCGGCAAGCATTTTTTGTTTTGTTTCCCTGATCGTAGTCATTTTTCCTCAAATAATTCTTCGAGCAGAAAACGAGTTTCGGGTTTGATAAGTTTATGCGGATAATAATTTTCGACAATTTTCAAAGCGTCTTCGACATTTTGCAATTCGAGTTGTTCGAGCAAAAATTTTATATCTTCCACATCAAAACTTTCTACCCGCGCCGCCAAGATTTTCATCGCCAGAAGATATTCCGGGACGGGAACAAAAACTTTCAGATTCGGCAAATCCAGAAATATCTCTTTTTCGTGTTCGACGACAAACATTTTGACGGCAAAATTCAGCCAGTCAACCGGCAGATTATGTCTTTCCGTAATTTTTCTGATTGCTGCCCGAAAAATTTTGACCGGCTCGAATATCGCATCAACATCTTTCGTCGCCGGACGGGATTTGAAAACCAAACACATTACCGCGCCGCCATAAAGACAAATCTCACCCATTATATTTTGCAAAGCGAGTTCATCGTTTATTTCGCGCAAATACTGCTCGATTTCTCCAGATGTCATTTTCTAAATAATCTCGCCAATCAAATCATATTCGTGCGCTTCGTTGATTTGAACATTATAAATTGCGCCGATTTTCGGTTCAAAATTTTCGGGCATATCGTTGATTAAAATATAACCGTCAATTTCCTGCGCTTGTCCTTCTAATCTGCCTTGGAAAAGCAAATCCGATTCCTGCGATAAGCCTTCAAACAAAACTTTATAAATGCTGCCGATTTTCGCACTGTTTTTTTTTTTGCTGATTTTTGCTTGCTCTTTCATCAAACGCGAACGACGCTGTTTGGCGATTTTTGCATCAACTTTATTCGGCAGATCAAAAGCCGAAGTTCCTTCTTCGTCAGAATATGTGAAAACGCCGACGTTATCGAATTCACAATTTTTGACAAACTTCATCAGTTCTTCAAAATCTTCTTCCGTTTCACCGGGAAATCCGGTGATAAACGTCGTGCGAATCGTAATACTCGGAACTTTTTCACGAACACGGCGAATCAATTTCTCCAAAGATTCACGAGTTCCGCCGCGTTTCATCAGTTTCAAAACATTGCGCGAACCGTGCTGCAACGGCATATCGAGATATTTAACGGCTTTCGGCGTGTCGCGGATCGCGTCGAGAAATGCGTCGGAAATATGCGTCGGATACGCATACATTACGCGAATCCATTCTAAATTTTCAATTTCGCCGAGTGCGCGAATGAGTTTGGCAAGCGCGTCAACTTCGCCTAAATCTTCACCGAAACGCGAAGAATCCTGCGCGATTAAAACGATTTCTTTAACACCTTGTTTCGCTAAATCTTCGGCTTCCTTCAAAATCGAACCGAACCGGCGCGAACGAAACGAGCCGCGCATTGCAGGAATCGAACAGAAAGCGCACGGACGGTCGCAGCCTTCGGCAATTTTGATAAACGCCGTGTGCGATTCGGTGGCGCGATGACGCGGCGTGTCGAAATCATAAAGATAAGTCGCGGTTTTGTTGCCGATTGGCAAAAGCGCGAGTTCTTTGAAATTTTTTGTTTCATCAGCCGCTTCCAAAATTCTGCCGATTTCATTCGTGCCGATAAATGCGTCAACTTCGGGCAATTCTTTCATCAAATCGTCACGGTATCTTTCTACCAAACAGCCGGCAACGATGACTCGTTGCGCTTTTCCGTTTGCTTTTGCAGTCGTTGCTTCG
>JBDTSO010000192.1:0-6298 GCA_039931085.1 Acidobacteriota bacterium
AGTTTTGGAAGATAATGATTTTGTGGTTGAGAAAGCAGTAGAAAGTCTTCAATAGGGTTCTGTTTTATGTATTACGAGATTGACGGTTCAAATTTCTCTAATTTGGAAGAATTTTGGGAGGAAGCGGAAAATGTATTTGCTGATTTTATCACAGAAGTAGGAGCATTTGGGGGAAATTTTGCCGCTTTTCGTGATATTTTATGCTTCGCTCCCGAAAATACCGTCGTTATTTGGAAACATTCAAAATTATCGCTGCAAAATTTAGGCTATGTCGAAACCAAGAAACAGCTTGAATTAGCCTTGTTAAAGTGCCACCATTCTTGGACTGATATTATCAAAAAGAAAATCGAAATAGCCCAATTCAATCGAGGCGAAACTATTTTTGATGATTTAGCAAAAATTTTTGTGGAAGAAGAAAATATACAATTGCGACTTGAGTAAAAAGCGCAGCCATTAAACTTAATCATATTTTTGGCTGTTTAATCGGCACAACTCTTTTCGACGTTTGATTTGCAGTGAAATGAGAAAACGTCTGTAAATTATTTAAATATGGGATTTTCAACACTTGATTACGCCGTTTTGCTGCTTTATTTGATCGGCATCACGATTTTCGGCGTTCTGTTCCGAACGTCGCAGAAAACCGTTAAAGATTATTTCGTCGGCGGTAAAAATATTCACTGGCTGATTATTAGCCTTTCGATTGTGGCGACGGAAACTTCGACGCTGACGCTCGTCGGCGTTCCGGCAATTGCTTATTCAAAATACGCGCTGCCCGAACAAGGTGGAAATTTCACTTATCTGCAAGTCGTTTTCGGCTACATTATCGCGCGGTTTGTTATCAGTTTGATTTTTATTCCGGCGTATTTCAAAGGCGATCTTTTAACGGCTTACAAACTGCTCGAAAACAGATTCGGCGTAGCGACGAAAAACTTTGCCGCGTCGCTTTTTTTGATTATGCGGGCGTTGGCGGAAGGCGTGCGGATTTTCGCGGCATCTTTGGTTTTGACCGCCGTTTTGAGTTCGAGTCTGCCGGATTTTCCAAATCTGACGCTGTGGTCAATCGTCATCGTCGGCGTTCTGACGCTGATTTATACGTTTGAAGGCGGCATCGCGGCGGTGATTTGGACGGATTTGATTCAACTGATTATCTATATCGGCGGTTCGCTCGTCGCCGCGTATATGCTCGTCTCTTTGGTTCCGGGCGGCTGGGATGAAATTGTCGCGCAGGGCGCAGCCGCCGGGAAATTGCAGATGTTATCGTTCAAATTCGATTTGAGTCTGCCGTTTACATTTTGGGCAGGACTGCTCGGCGGAACATTTTTGACGATGGCTTCACACGGCACCGATCAACTGCTTGTGCAGCGACTACTGACCTGTAAAAATCAGCGCGACAGCCAAAAGGCTCTGATCATTTCGGGCTTCGTCGTGCTGTTTCAATTCGCGCTTTTTTTGACAATCGGCGTGATGCTTTACGCTTATTATCAGCATTTTCCGCTGACCGAAACGCTTGCCACGAACGACGAGATTTTCCCGAAATTTATCGTCCAACGCTTGCCGCACGGCATTTCCGGCTTGGTCATCGCCGCGATTTTCGCCGCCGCGATGTCAAATTTGAGCGGCTCGCTTAATTCGCTG
Source organism: Acidobacteriota bacterium (assembly GCA_039931085.1). Taxonomy (GTDB): domain Bacteria; phylum Acidobacteriota; class Blastocatellia; order Pyrinomonadales; family Pyrinomonadaceae. Next base: position 1,636 of record JBDTSO010000192.1, read on the forward strand.
GCTTCGACGACGGTGCTGGATTTTTACAAACCGTTAATCAATCCGAATGCGAGCGACGAATCGTTATTAAAATTATCGCGCTATTTGACGGCGGCTTGGGGAATTATTCTGATTGTGCTTGCGTTTTTCGCCCGCAATTGGGGGTCGGTGTTCACCGTCGGACTAACCATCGCTTCGATTGTTTACGGCACAATGTTAGGCGCATTTTTGTTAGGCATTTTGACCAAACGCGCCAACCAAATCGGCGTGGTCGTCGGAATGCTGGCATCAATTTGCGTGATGCTTTACATCAAATTTTACACGAGCGTCGCGTGGACTTGGTATGTTTTAATCGGGACTTTGATTTGTCTGGCGGTCGGTTACACGATCAGCCGCATTTTTCCAATTCGTGAAAATGAAAGTTCTGATACGTTTTCAAATTAACAATCGTGCAATAGCAGCGTGCAGCAAGTTAGAACAGCGAGCGGCAGCGACCTGTTTGAATGCTGTTAATGTTCAACCCGTCGCTATCGCTCAGGGTTCTGACCTAATGAAATTTACAATCAATATTTTTTTAATCTTTTTACTAACATTCGGCTCTTTTATCAATGTGCTTCCGCAGTCAAATGTTTCAACGCCAAAGTTCCGCCCGTCGGAAAAAGCCTATAAATGGGCGGACAAAGAACTGAAAAAAATGTCGGTGGACGAAAAAGTCGGGCAGATGGTTCACATCGGCATCAACGCCCGTTTTTTGAATCAGGACAGCAATGAATATAAGGAATTGCGGCGGCAAATCGTCGAAAATAAACTCGGCGGCATCGTTTTGTTCGGCGCACCGATTTATGAATCGGTCATTCTCGTCAACCGGATGCAGGAAGCCGCGAAAACGCCGCTGTTGATTGCGGTTGACGCGGAAACCGGCGTGGGAATGCGTTTTAGTGACGCGGAAAATTTCCCGTGGAATATGGCGGTTGCGGCGACGGGCAACCCCGATTTTGCGCGGCAGATAGGCGTGATTACCGGACGCGAAGCCCGCGCTCTCGGCATTATGCAAGTTTACGCACCGGTTCTCGATGTCAACAACAATCCGAATAATCCGGTGATTAACGTCCGCAGTTACGGCGAAAATCCGGCGGAAGTCGGGCGTTTCGGCGCGGCTTTTATTGAAGGTCTGCAAAGTCAAAATGTGCTGGCGACCGCCAAACATTTTCCCGGTCACGGCGACACGGCGATTGATTCGCATCGCGGTTTGCCGATTATTAATGTTTCGCGCCAAACGCTTGATAAAATTGAGTTTCCGCCGTTTGAGCAGGCGATCAAAGCAGGTGTTGCGGCGATTATGGTCGCGCATATCGCACTGCCGCAGATTGATCCGACGGAAATTAAACCACTCAAAAATTTCATTCAAGGCGATGCCGAAGAAGGCGCGGAAATCGTGAAGGAAAATGCGACGATGCCCGCCACCCTGTCGCCGGTCGTGCAGACCGAAATTTTGCGTAAACAGATGAATTTTCAAGGTTTAATTGTTACCGACGCGATGAGTATGAGCGGCTTGACGATTTATTTTAATCAGGACGAAGCCGCCGTTCGCGCCGTTTTAGCGGGCGCGGACATACTGGAAAAACCGGCGGACGTTGATTTGACAATTAAAGGTTTAAAAACCGCCGTTGCGTCGGGTAGAATTCCCACCGAACGGCTCGATCAATCGGTTCGCAAAATTCTCGCGTGGAAATATGAACTCGGTTTGGAAAAACAGAAAATAACGCCGCTCGAACAAATTGATAAAACCGTTTCCGGCGAAGATTCACGCCAACTTTCTAACGAAATCGCCGAAAATGCAATTACTTTAGTTAAGAAAGAAGAAGGCGTTTTGCCGCTTGCTAAAGACAAAAAAATTTTTATGCTCGGCATTACCAACGGCGACGACCGAAATTTTGCGGCAAATACATTTCAGCGAACTCTCCGGCAGTCGGGTTACAAATTTGAATCGGCAGTTTTAGATGAACGCTCGACAGCAGAAGAAATCACTGCGGCGCGAAAGAAAGCAGATGAGGCGGACATCATTCTAGCCGGACTTTTCGGGCGCGTTCGTTCAGGCGCGAAAAACTCGGTCGGCATTCCCGAAAACGCCGCCAATCTTTTGCGTGAACTTTTGCAAAGCGATAAAAAAGTGGTCAATATCAGTTTCGGCAATCCGTATTTGCTTAATAACTTTCCCGAAATGAAAACCTACATCGTTGCTTACGGCGATATGACGAGTTTGCAGCGGGCGACGGCTCGAGCCATTGTCGGCGAAATTGATTTTAAAGGAAAACTGCCGATTTCATTGGGCGAAAAGTTTCCGCGGGGTGTCGGTTTGAATTTGCAAAATTAGTTAATAAGCTGTTCCAAAAACCTCAAAATTTCCGGGTCGCGGCTCGTTCGCAGTGCGCGAATCGCTTCTAATTTTAATTTGTCGGATTTTTCGTTTTTGGCAATATCAAGCAATTTTTTTGAAGCCTGATTTTGCTTGATGTCGCCGAGCATTCGGATGATTGACAACTTAAAATCCTCATCGGTTTCCGAATCGTACAACTGAGAAATAGTGCCTACAAATTGTGCATTAGCGGTCAAATTTCCAAATCGCAGCAGTTTTGAAAACGCAAGCTGGCGCAGTTCCGTATTTTTTTCCGTGCGTACTATTTCAAGCAGACTATCAAATTCCGTCTTTCGCACCAAATTTGAATTTGAAGTTGTAAGCGTCGTCGAATCAGTACTAAATGTGTAAAAATATCCGAGTGAATTAGAGCCGAAGGCGTTGATTATCGCCTTTTTCGTTTCCGCATTATTTTCCGAAACATAAAATTTAGCCAGATAAATAATGGATTGTTCATCATTTATGCTGCCGAGCGTGTAGATTATTTCCGTGCCGACTTTGCTGTTCGGCTGTTTTTGCAGATTATTTATTAGAATTTCCCGAAGTTGCTGCGTCAGTTGCGGACTTGTTCGATACGAATTTCTCAAGGCGCGGAGCGCATATCGTTTGAGCGATTCGCTTGCCTTTGAATCGGGTTTTATAATATCTCCCAAAATCTCTATCGCTCTTTTCGTGTCGGCGGCGAGCAAACTTTGAAAAGCGGCTAATTTGATTTCGTCTTCTCTTTCAAGCGGAATTTTTGAATCGGCGGAAAGTAAATTTCCCAACGCTGTTTGATATTCCGGTGCAGAAGATATCGAAGCCACACTTCTGCTTGTGGAAAGGCTCGGAGCAAATACTCCGAAAACGTCATTCGTGCCGAAACCGGCGAGCAAAGGCATAACTTCCATTTTCATCACCCGCGCATCATCCGCCCAAGATGAATCGGAGAATTCCTTTGTCAAACGGTCAAGCACGGCGTTTGCTTCCTTAATTTTTTTTTGCTTTTTGTAGCTGAAAGCCAGCCAATAAAGCGCGGCATCCGTAGATTTATTATTCGGATATTTATCTGCGAGTTCCTTAAATTTTTCGGCGGCTTTCGCCCATTCTTCTTTATCAATCGAATCTCTCGCTTCGCGGAATTTTTTATCGAAATCATCTTGGTCGGTTATTTTCGTTTTGGACGAATCCGCAACTAAAGCAAGCGCGGTGTCCGGCATTATCACAATATAAAATGTAAATATGATTAGTAATACCGAAACGGTTTTATAAATTTTTTTGTATAAATGCTTTTGCGTTTTCATAGTTTTTCTCCCTTTTATAAATCGAATTTTTGCTTCGATACTTTTTAGATTTTTCTGATGCTCGAATTGGGCAACAGTTATTGCTGTGCTATTTTGAATTAGTAAAATACTTGTCAACATAGAACTTTTCGGTCAAATAGCGGCTTTGCCATTTCGGATTCGCTCTGTCGAGCAATAATCCTTCCGCCGCTCCGAACGGGTAAAACACAAGTCTTTCCGACTTCTCAAGTTCAAGCGTCGGCAAACTTGCCATAATTTGTTTGTTCAAAATTTCTTCGGCGACTTCCTTGAACGGCACATAGTCTTTTAAGGCGCGAAATGCTTTGTTCGGTTTGTATTTCCGCGTCGTTAAATCGGCAATTCGCCATTCGGTATAACGGGCAATGCCTTCCTGCCAAATTTGAAACGAGAAATATTTGTAATCGGCTTCACTCAGCAGCTTCTGAAACTCTTGTCGCGCTTTGATATATTCTTTAAGTTTTGCCGAAAACTCGGATTTCTTTTTGGTTTGCAAAGTTTCCACAAGTAATTTGCTCAAATTGGAAAAACGCTCGTTTGTTTGCGCGTCTTTGTAAGGAAACGGATAATTCAACTGCCACATTCCCGTTTGATCACCGTTCGCTAAGTTTAATCGGTCAACTTCTTTGTAATAATTCGGTTCGGACATTTGCAACTGATGAAAATGTTCGTGCAGAACCGTTACAACCCAAGGCGTAGAAGTTTTCCGCGACGTATTTTCAGCCTGTCCGATCACAATCGTCGAAATTCCGCCAACTGCCGGATAAGTGGCTAAAAGATTGACTTGCTGCGTCCGTTTGCGAAAATAAACATTGCTTTTCAAAAGAGAATCGTAGCCGATAAAAACGAAGTCTTCAGACGGTTTCGGATGCCGAATCAAAAACTCGTTTTCGGGCGTTACGAGCAAAACCGCAAAAGGTGCTTTGTCCCAATTTTTCCAAACGTTATTTCCCAAAGTGTCGCCGAT
>JBDTSO010000193.1:0-6292 GCA_039931085.1 Acidobacteriota bacterium
AATTCAACGCTAAAAGCAAGCATTTTTAACAAATTACCGCATTTTTTTATCTATGCGTAGATTCCGCGCATCCGTGTATCATAAGCAACACGGTCAATTGCCATCATATAAGCTGCCGTTCTGGAATCAACCTTATGAAATTCGGCAAAGTGGCTTAATTCATTAAAACTTGCAACCATTTTTTCTTCAAGACGCTGATTAACTTCATCTTCGCGCCAGAAATATCCCATTCTGTCCTGCACCCATTCAAAATAAGAAACGGTTACGCCGCCGGCGTTGCATAAAATGTCGGGAATCACAAAAACTCCGTTGTCGTGCAGAATTTTATCCGCTTTCGGTGTCGTCGGACCATTTGCGCCTTCGGCTAAAATTTTACATTTGATGCGGGCGGCATTTTCCGACGTTATTTGATTTTCCGTCGCGCACGGCGCAAGCACGTCGCATTCCAACTCCAAAAGTTCGGAATTTGTTATGTAATCAGCTTCTTCATAACCTTCGAGCGTTTTCGTATATTGCAGATAATTTAAAACCTCCGGTATGTTAAGACCGTTTGGGTTATGCAAACCGCCATACATATCGGAAATAGCAATAACTTTAAAGCCTTTTTCGTGCATCAGTTGTGCGCCGATGCCGCCGACATTTCCCGAACCCTGAACGACTACTGAAGTTTGTTCGGGCGTTAAATCAAATTTTTTGATTGCCTCGTTAACCGTAAATAAAACGCCGCGCCCCGTCGCTTCGCGTCTGCCGAGCGAACCGCCTAAGGCAACCGGTTTGCCGGTTACAACCGCCGTCACCGTATGCCGCGCGTGCATCGAATAGGTGTCCATAATCCACGCCATCGTTTGTTCATTAGTATTCATATCAGGCGCGGGAACGTCTTTTTCAGGACCGATAAAATCTAACAATTCAGATGTGTAACGCCGCGTCAGACGTTCCAATTCGCCCTGCGACATTTGAATCGGATCACAGATAATTCCGCCTTTTGCACCGCCGAACGGCACATTGACGACGGCACATTTCCACGTCATCCACGCCGAAAGTGCTTTTACTTCGTCAAGCGAAACGTCCGGCGCATAGCGAATTCCGCCTTTTGCCGGACCGCGGGCAAAGTTGTGCTGAACACGAAAACCTTCAAAAACCTGAATATGTCCCGAATCGAGTCGAACCGGAATGTAAACTTTCAATTCCCTGCTCGGCACACGCAGAACTGCGTACAAATCAGGGTCTAAGCCCAAAAGTTGCGCAGCGCGGTCAAAGCGTTCGCTCATTGCCTCAAACGGATTTTTCTCGTCGGTCGCTTTAAACCGCCGCATTTCATCTGCCATCGGATTTGCCATTTTTTTAATTTTCTCCAATAAATAATTTGTAAAATTATTTTTCTAAAACTTCATTCATCGCGCCGCTTCGATAACCCTGCAAATCGAGCGTTACATACTTAAAGCCGAGTCTGCGAAATTTATCGGCTAAACTTTCAGTTATCTTTAAATTCAATGCTTTTGCCATTTCATCCGGTGCAATTTCCAATCGAACAATTTCTTCGTGAACGCGCACACGAAATTCTCTAAAACCCATCAAGCGCAAAATTTCTTCGCCGCGTTCAACTTTTGATAGCCTTTCAATCGTTACCGGAACGCCGTAAGCGATGCGCGACGATAAACACGGACTCGACGGTTTGTCCCACGTCGGAAGATTTTGTTTTTTGCTCAGATAGCGAATTTCGTCTTTGCTCAAACCGACTTCAATCAGAGGACTTCGCACCTTTTTTTCCGCCGCCGCCGTTCTGCCCGGACGATAATCGCCGACATCATCCGTATTTGCGCCGTCCAAAACAAAGTCGGCATTTATTTGTTCAGCCAAAACGGAAAGTTTGCCATAAAGTTCGGTTTTGCAGTGATAACAGCGATTAGTCGGATTTGAAAGATAGTTTGGATTTTCTAATTCTTCGGTGTTAATTGTTCGATAGTTGAACTTAAATTCCGCCGCGGTTTTATCGGCTTCTTCGCGCTGTCTTTGGGAAACGCTCGGTGAAATTCCGATGATACAATTGGCACTTTTACCCAATTCCTGAGTGGCAATCAACGCCAAATACGCGCTGTCAACGCCGCCTGAAAAGGCAACCAACACCGACTGCATTTCACGCATCATACGGCGTAAGTTCGATTCTTTTTCTTCGGCAGTGAGATTTGCCGTCTGTTCGTAACTTTTTTGTGGCTCTGCCATTATTGCAACCAGTTTTTTTTATAAACAAATACTTTTTTGAAAGCAAATGTTAAAAGTAAAAATCTTAACTTAGTCAAATAGATTAACGCAACTGCCTCAAGTTGAAAAAACTTTAGCGGTCAGCGCAAAAACATAGACGATTTGTGCGACTGATGTTAATATTTTTATAAATTTCTTTTTCAAATAACTAACGATGAATTTTATTTCGATGCCGAATAATTTTGCTCATCAACGAAAAATTACTTTCTTGATCTTAATCATTTCGTTGGTATTTTCGCTTACTTCGGTGTGTTTCGCGCAAGAAGTAGATGAAGCGAAAGACCCGGTGAAAATATTTTATCAAGGTCAGGAAGCGCACGAAAAAGGCGATTTGCAAACCGCGCTCAAATTATATGATGAAGCGTTAAAAATCGTTCCCGAATTTCCAGAAGCCGAATATCAGCGCGGAACTGCTTTGCTTTCTTTGGGCAAAACAGATGAAGCCGAAAAATCCTTTCGCCGCGCGCTTGAACTTCGTGCTAATTGGACTTTGCCGATGACGAGTTTGGGAGCATTGCTTCTGCAAAAAAATAATTTCGCCGAAGCCGAAAAACTTTTAACCAAAGCTGCTGAAAGCGACGACAAAAATTTTCTTGCCTTTTCGGCTTTGGCTGAATTGAGAATCAAAACAAAAGCGAACATCAATATTTTGAAAGAACTTTTGGGCAAAATCCAAATTTTGACCGGCAAAGTAAATCCGACGGCTTCGATCTGGGCGGCTCGTGCCGCGTTGGAAAATGCTTTGGGCGATAAAACGGCGGCAAAAACGAGTTTGAATCGCGCGTTTGAAATCGAACCGAAAAACAAATCGGCATTGATGCAGCGTGCCGAAATCGCGCTCATCGAAGGCGATAAAACTACCGCAGCCAATATTGTCGAAACACTTTTCCAAATTGCGCCTAAGGCAACCGACACGAAAATTCTGCAAGCGAGAATTTACGCCGCTAACGCCAACGCCGATGAAGCCGTTAAGGTGTTGGATTCAATCGAAAATCCTTCGTCTGAAGTTTCGGCTCTGCGTGATAATATCGAAATGAACGGCTCGATAAATGTCGAAGATTTGGAGAAACATCTTAAACAAGACGAAAAAAATGCTGTCGTTCTCGGACGTTTATGCACACTGCTGAGAAAGGAAAATCCGATCAAAGCGTTGGATTACTGCCGACGCGCTTCCGAAGCCGAGCCGAACAATCTAAATCACGCCGTCGGTTACGGTGCGGCTTTGGTGCAGGCTCAAAAATATGAAGACGCAATTTCCCTTTTTCGCCGACTTTTGCAAATCTCGCCCGACAATTATATGGCGCACGCAAATCTGGCAACCGCGCTTTTTCAATTAAAAAGGTATGAAGAAGCGATTCCCGAATTTTTCTGGCTGGCGGAAAAACAGCCGGATTTGCCGATTACTTATTATTTTCTTGCTATTTCACACGATAGTTTGGGAAAATATATGGACGCGATGGCAAATTATCAGCAGTTTCTGAGGATTGCCGACGCAGCCGAAAATAAACTCGAAATCGAAAAAGTAAATTTGCGCCTTCCGAGTCTACAAAAGCTGATAAAACAGAACAAAGGTAAAAACAAATGAACAAAGTAATAAGTAGAAAAATAATAAAAAAAGGTATTTTCGGAACAAAAGTTAATTTTCTCCACCAAAAAAAATATCTGTTTTCTTACTTTTTACTTTTTACTTGCTGCTTTTTACTTTCTGTACCTTCGTTTGCTCAGGAAGAAGAACCGCAAATGACCGCGCCGCCGCCGCTGAAAGCCATTTCAAAAGAAGAAAAGAGCCAACTCAATGCGGAAACCGATGTTAAAAGGCACACGAAATTAGCCTTGGGGTTGATGTCCGTCCGATTGACGAGCGCGGAAAATTTCAATAACCAGCAGCAATACATACCGATGTTCAATGAACTTGGCGCATTTCACGCGCTGGTTGACGATACGCTGGATTACTTAAAATCGAACGACACCGACAGCGGAAAAGTTTTGAATAATTTTAAGCGATTGGAAATGAGTTTGCGAGGATTTGCTCCGCGACTCGAACTTATTCGCCGCGATTTGCCGCTTAAGTATGAATTGTATGTGCGAAAATTAATTATTTATATGCGTGAGGCGAGAACAAAAGCCGTCGAACCGCTTTTCAGCAACTCGGTTGTTTCCGATGTTGACAATAAAAACCCCTGATGAAAACCGATAAATTAAAATTTCCGATTTATGCGCTGACCGCGATTTTATGTTTGACTTTATTTTTCCCCGCATCGGCAAAAGCCCAGCGGCGCGATTATTTGACCGACGAAGAAGTCGAACTCGTGCGCGACGCGCAGGAAATTGATTTGCGCGTCGGAGTTTTGACCAAAGCGATTGACCGCCGTTTTTTAGTTATAAATAACGACACTTCGCAAGCCAAAAAAGTAGAAAAAGACTCTGAAAAATGGGGCGAACTGCCGAAAGGTTCGCGCAGTCTGCTGATTTGGGACATCGAAAGAATTTTGCAAAAGGCGATTGACGACCTTGACGACGTTGCCGCACACAGCAAAATGGACGAAAAACTTTTCCCGAAAGCAATGTTCGCCTTGACCGATTCGTGTCAGGGTTATATTCCGAAATTCAAAAAATTATACGATTCGGCAAGCGACGAAAAAGAAAAAGGTTCGATTCTCGGCGCAATTGATGACTGTAACCAAATCATCGAAGCGTCGGCGAAAGTTCCGAAAGTTGAACCGAAAGGTAAGAAAAACAAAGGTAATTGAATTAGGACAAATTTTGATGAAGATACTAAAATCAATCTTTATAATAATTTTATTGTTAGCCAATTTTTCACTGATTTGTAAATCTCAGACCTCCTTAGGAATTGGTATAATTTCAATTGATTTTGACGACAAACCGATTATTTACTTTTACCAAAACCCAAATGACAAAAAAGTGAATAAAGTAGTTGAATTTTTCAACGACCAATCAATCAACAGCTTAAATATAAAAAATTTGGGTTCGCAGAAAAAATGGCTCAAGCCTGAAGCATTATGGCTCGATTACTCTACTTTTAGCTTTCGCTGCAAATCCAAAACGGAAAACTGGTTTCAAGTAATCGTAAATAACGAAAGCGGGCAGACTCTTTGGATAAAGAGAGAAAAATTTACAAAATTTTCGTCTTGGGCAGTGTATTTAAAGAGCAAGTTTGTCGTGGAAAGACTGCCGAATCACAAACAGGCTATCAGAATGTTGCCGTTAAATAGTTCACCGCAAATCAAATATGTCGGCGAAGATTGTTTTCAAATCAGATCAATGAAAGGCGAATGGATAGAAGTTTTTACTTCTGATTTTTGCAGAAGCGGTTATGCTGACAATAATAAAACTATCGTAAAATCAGGATGGCTGAAATGGAAAAACGCTAATACATTACTTATTAATTATCTTTTGGCAGATTAACTTTTTTGAGAAATCAATGTAAACCTCAGTTTTTGTAATCATTAAATTCAAAAAAAACGCAAAATAGTTTTTCTAATCTAATCATTCTTGACGCTTACAACTTGCGAGTGTTAATTTTTTCTTTACACTTTTTTTGCAAAAATTATGGAAAACTTAAAGAAAACGCCGCTCAATGAAGAACACAAAAAACTCGGCGGGAAAATGGTTGATTTCGGCGGTTGGGATATGCCTGTCCAATATTCGGGCGTGATTGCCGAGCATCTAGCCACGCGCGAGCATTCGGGACTTTTTGACGTTTCGCATATGGGCGAGTTTTACGTCGAAGGCGAAGACGCGATTGAGTTTGTCAATCGTATAACGACCAACGATGTCACGAAACTCGTTGACGGACAGGCGCATTATTCGGCTTTGACGCGCGAAGACGGCACGGTTGTTGATGATTTGCTCGTATATCGCTTTGACGAAGGCAAACTTCTGCTCGTCGTCAACGCGGGAACAACCGACAAAGATTGGGATTGGATTACGTCGCATTTGAAAGATGAAAGATTAACTTTGACCAACGCCAGCGCGGATTATTGTCAAATCGCCGTGCAAGGTCCCGACG
>JBDTSO010000194.1:0-6290 GCA_039931085.1 Acidobacteriota bacterium
ACCGTTCCGCGCTCGAATGGATTTTAGATCAATACAAAGAAAAGAAACCGAAAGATGCGACGATTGCCGAAAAGTTTAATGCATACAAATTCGCAGATTACAAAGAACAGGTTATTGATTTGTTAATGCGCGTCTGCAATGTCAGCCTCAAGACAATGGAAATTATCAACCAAATACCGAATAAATAATTTTCAAGTCCGAAAAAGATAATCTTGAATCAGATCGCAAGAGCGGTTTGACGAGAAAGAAAAATCAAATCCCGAAATAAGTTATTAATGGTTAATGATTTACGATAAACGATGAATAATAAATTTATTCACCTTTAATCATTAAAACGGCAATTTCCGGCGGAACTAAAAATCGAAAAGGCAAAATACTTGTGCCAATTCCCGATGTAACGAACATATCAACATCATTTTCTTTGATGTGTCCGTAGGAATATTTCTGACCGTAGCCCGAAGGCACAATGGGCGTTCCGACTATCGGAAGCCAGACCTGTCCGCCGTGTGTGTGTCCCGCTAAAATTAACTTTAAATCAGGTGAGATTGAAAATGCGCCGGTTATGACCGGCAAAATATCGGGGCTGTGTTCAAGAACGATGATGTCGCCCGTTTGATTATCATTGTTTATCGTTTCCTTTAATCCATCAGAAAAATTTTGCCAATTTCCAATCTTTAACTGATCAACTAAACCGAGTATTCGTAATTTTTGACCGTCCTTTTCAATTGTCGCAATCTCGTTCTGTAAAACTTTATAACCGATGCCTTCAAATGCCGCAGCGGATTTTTCATCTCCGAATACTCCTTCGTGATTGCCAAAAATCACAAAAATACCGTATTTCGCTTCCAATCCCTGCAAATTTTTACAAACCACGGACATTGGCATTTTCAGTTCGGAAGAATTTTCGCTTTTTTGTGAAACATAATCTCCCAATAACACGGTAATATCAGGCTTTTGCTCGTTCGTAATTCTTACAATTTCACGAATTTTTTCTTCCGTAACATTGTTCGATCCGCCGTGTATGTCGGAAATTACGGCAATCTTAAAATCGTCAAAAGCAGCATTCCAATTTTTTATTTTCAAGTCCTGCCGATTTACAACGAGCCGATTTGGTTCGATAAAATATGAATAAAACAGACACAGCAAACCCGCTGAAAATATGACGATAATTAAGATTTTTTTCGTTTTTTTATTCATTTGTCAGCGAATAAACTCAGCACGGCGATTTCCGGCGGCACTCCGAAACGAATTTGCGGTCCGCTACAGCCGACTCCGGTTGTAACAAAAACGTGATTGCCGTGGAATTCGACAAAACCTTCCGTAAATCGCGGATCGCTTACAAAGGCGATTGCGCCGTAAAACGGAATTTTAACTTGCCCGCCGTGCGTGTGTCCGGCGAGCATCAAACTTATTTCGTCCGGTGATTTTAACAGCGAATCGGGATTATGCGTGATTGCAATAATGTTTTGTTTATCGGCAATTTGTTCAAAAGGTTCGAGCGGAACTTTGCGATTTTTCCAGTAATCTTCGATTCCCCACAAATTCACCGTTTCATTTCCGACATTTATTTTTACAACTTCATTGTCTAAAACCTGAATTCCCACACCTTCCAATTCTTTAGTAATCTTAGCCTCGTCGTAATACCAATCGTGATTTCCGATTATCGCAAAAACACCATATTTTGCCCGGAAACCTTTTAAGTTCGCCGCAACCGTTTCGCTCGGCATCTTTAACGCGCCTTTGGTAACATTCGATTGCGATACATAATCGCCGAGCAAAACAATCAAATCGGGATTTTGCTCGTTGGCGAGTTTAACCAAACGCCTTATTTTTTCTTCGTCAACATAATGTGAACCGCCGTGAATATCGCTGATTGCAACGATTTTGAAATTATTAAGTTTTGCGCTCCAATTGGGAATATTTAATACTTCTTTGTGAACAATTAACCTTCTAGGCTCAATAAAATATGCGTAGATTCCGACGAATAAAAAGGTTGTCAATATTATTGCAAAGACGATTAAAATTTTTATGAGTAAGATTTTCATTTGTACTAAAAAAGTTTTTAAACTGCTGTTCAGACGGTTTAAAGGCGCGATTAACTTTACATTTCAAACTCTGTAATCTTCATTTTTGGCAAAATGATGAATAGTTGAAAGTTTTAAGTAAAAAATTATATTTTTAAAGGTCATAAATTAGACAACGGGAAATATTCACGCCAGCGATTATTCACTAATTGTGCAATGTCTTCGCGCACTTCCACCTCTTTCGGATACCACGGCTTCATTCGCGCATCAATGACAATCGGGTTTTTATAAGAAATATGATTGTTGATAACTTTTATTTCCTTTGCATAAATATCAGTCGAAGGATTAAACCGCGTCCACGTCGCCCACAGAAATTTGTCAGTTGATTTGGCAAAATCAGCGTCGTCGTGCAAAACGACCATTTCCCAATCATCAAATTTACCAGATTCGGCAATTCTTTTACCTGCTTCGTTATCAGACGCATAATTGTTCCCTTCAACGACCAAACAACCGCCGCAAAAAACTTCGGCGCGTTTTAAGTAATTCGGAAGTTCGTTGCTAAAGTCGCGTTTTAACTTTCTTTTCTCTTCGCCGACACCGACGAGCATTGCTTTTGAGCCGTGATTTATTTTGCCCGAAGCGTAATCGAGCGTGTCGAAAGATGTGCGGTCAAAGATAAAAAAATCGCTTTCCCAGTTTACTCTGGCTAAAATATATTCAAATAAACTTTTGAAATCGCGTAAATCCTGTGGTTTATCAGTCAGCATCAAAAATTTTGTCAGAGATAATTGACCTTCTCCCAAAATGCGAAAGCCTGCGCCGAGTGCTTCGCGGGCGTATCTTTCTTTGACAACGGCGGCGGCAAGCGAATGAAAACCCGTTTCGCCGTAGCTCCATAAATCAAGCACGGCGGGCATCACGAGCGGAAAAAGCGGCGAAAGCAATGCCTGTAAATAATCGCCGATGTAAAAATCTTCCTGACGCGGTTTGCCGACGACGGTTGCCGGAAAAATAGCGTCTTTGCGGTGGAAAATCGCTTCGCATTCAAAAACCGGATAAGAATGTTTTAATGAATAATAACCGTAATGATCGCCAAACGGACCTTCAGGACGGCGTTTGTGCGGCGCGACTTTTCCCGAAAAAATAAACTCTGCTTCGGCGATCAAACGCAAACCGTTTTTTAATGGATTTTTTGCGGTTTCGATTTTCCCGTTTGCCAATAGTGAGGCGAGCATCAATTCGGGAACATCTTCGGGTAAAGGAGCGATTGCCGCGAGAATCATCGCCGGTGCGCCGCCGATATTGATATTTACCGGCAGCGGCTGATTCAATTGCTCGGCTTCAAAATGGTGAAAACCGCCACCTTTGCCGATTTGCCAATGAATTCCGGTGGTCGTGTCATCAAAACGCTGAATGCGATACATTCCGAGATTGTGTTTGCCGCTCGTCGGACTTTCCGTATAGACCAGCGGCAATGTTACAAAATGTCCGCCGTCTTCGTGCCATAACTGAAGGAGCGGGATTTCCGTCAATTTCGGTTCTATGCTGAATCTTTCCAAAACGGGAGCGTTTTTGACATTTTTTGTGCCGAGTTTGAGCGCGTCGAATGCCATTTGCCGATAATTCCAGAGTTCTTTCGGCTTTGGCGGCAGCAAAACCTCAATCATTTCAACCGCATTTCTGACAAATTCCTGCGGCTTTTTTCCGAATGCCAGATCAATCCGTTTCGCCGTTCCGAACAAATTTGTCACGACGGGAAATATCGAGTTTTTTACATTTTTGAAAAAAAGAGCTTTTCCCTGTTGTTCAATAATGCGGCGGTGAATTTCAGCGATTTCCAAATACGGATCAACTTCCGCTTCGATTTCGACGATTTCGTTTTCGCGTCTGAGCGTTTCGATAAATGAGCGTAGATTTTTGTGCATATTAATTTGCTTCAAACTTATTGAATCAAAACGGCAAGCAGCGGGAAATTTATTTTCTTTGTCTAATTTTAATAAAAATGCGGAAGATTTTCACCTTCCGCATTTTTATTTTGTGCGCTCAGAAAATTATTTTTTGGACAATGATTTCGTCGTATTTTTTTTACGAAGCGTCGGACTGTTTAAATCAAGATCGTCGGCAGAAATAACTTCAATTTTCTGATTCGGAAAACGCTTTTTCAAATCGTCCATAAAAACTTTCGCGTCGCCGACAATAATAATATCGCCGCCTTTTAAGTTTGACAGAGCGAAATTTTCCACCTGTTTGTCGGAGATTTTTTGCACATTCGACATATACGAATTCAACTCATCAGTATTGATGCCGTAAAGATAAAGTTCGCCGATTTGTCCGGCTAAACCGCGCGTTGTTTCTAAACTGCGTCCGAAATTACCGTTTAAGGTCGCTTTACGCGGATTTAGTTCATCTGTCAAAACCGGTTCACCGGTCAATTTTTCAATTTCCGCTTCGACCAATTCGGCAACCTGCGCGGCTGAAACATTTTTCGTCTGAGCGTAGGCGAAAAAATTGCTATCCGATGCTCGCCAGCTAATGTTGCTTCCTGCGCCGTAACTAAGACCGCGTTTAATGCGAATTTCTTCGTTGAGCCGCGCCGAATAGCCGCCGCCAAGAACCGTGTTGGTGACCAATGCCGGAAAGTATTCATTGCCGCTGCGCCCTGACTTTAGTTTATTTGCATAACCGACCGCAGCTTGTCCCGAATTAGGTAGATCAATTACTAAAAATCGGTTGACGACTTTCATATTCTGATTAAATTTAGTCCGCTCTTTTTCGCTCAAATTATCCTGAGTTATTGTGTCGGGCTTGGTCATCGGTTTTGCCGTTGACTTCCAGTTTCCAAAATACTTTTTAGCCAGTGACATCGCATCTTCATCGGAAATATCGCCGGCGAAAATTAAAACAGCATCCGTCGGCAAATATGCCTTTTGATAAAATTTTATAATATCGGATTGTGAAATTTTTGCGATAGTTTCCGGCGTTCCGGCTGCCGCATGTTCGTCAAAACTATACCGGCTTGCCACAAAACCTGCCAGTGATCTCGGTTGTTTTAGCTGAACATTCAAGTTGTCGAGCGTCTGCGTTTTATAAAGTTCAATTTCTTTCGGCAAAAACGTCGGATTTAACACGACATCAGACATAATCGCCAACGCTTTGTCTAATTTGTCGGAAGTAACATTAACGGTAACATTTGAAGAATTCCAACCCGCACCGGAATTGATATTGCCGCCTAAAAACTCAATGTCCTGCGCGATTTGCGTCGCCGAGCGTGTTTTCGTTCCTTTTAACAGCATCGAAGCAGTCAGATCAGCCACGCCCGCCAGCGCGTCGTCTTCGACATTCGCGCCGCTTTTGACCAGCAGCGAAGCCGTTACGAGCGGTACATTTTTTCGTTCAACGACGACGACTTTCAAGCCGTTAAGCAAGGTTTTTTCCTGCACACTCGGAATTTTTACCGAACGCGGCGCAGACGGCGCGGGCGGAGTTTCCTGAGCATTGGCGGCAAATACAAAACTTGTCAGCGAAACGCTCAAAAAAAGAAAAATTCTGAAGAATTTTGAATTTTGAATTTTGAATTTTGTATCTTTCATTATTTCGAATCTCCTTTTTTGTCGTCGTTTTCGTAATAAACCACCACGCGATTATTGTCGTTAAAGTATTTTTTCATCACGCGCTGAACATCGGCGGCGGTAATATTCTGAATTTCGCCGACTTCATCATTAACGGCTTTTGGCGAACCGTATAATATAACGGCTGAAGCGATAGAAGAAGCCTTTCCTAAATTAGTTTCGAGCCGCCTGATCTTATCGGCGATAATCGTATTTTTCGCCTTTTCGAGTTCCGCTGCCGAAACCGGCGCGTCCTGAATTTTTTGGAGTTCGGCTAACAGTGATTTTTCACCCATTTCCGGTGTTTTTCCGCTTGCCATTACCGCCGTAAAATACATCAAAAACTTGTCGGCGTGCGAATCAACGCTAAACGACGCTTCCTGCGCGATTTGCTGTTTGTAAACGAGTTCTTGATAAAGCCGCGAACTTTCACCGCCGGACAAAATCGCTTCGGCAACCTTCAACGCGGGCGTGTCTTTGTCTTTCGCCGCCGGCGCAAGATATGTAATCGCCACTGCCGGAAGTGGAACATTCGGATATTTTACGACTTCACGTTTCGCCGTCGTGCGTTCCGGTTCAAATTCCGTTACGCGCGTAATTTTACCCGTCGGTTTTTCGATACTTCCAAAATATTTATCAACCCATTTATCCAATTGCT
>JBDTSO010000195.1:0-6290 GCA_039931085.1 Acidobacteriota bacterium
TCGAATATCAGACTGATTTTTTGTTTGCGGATTTAGTTTTGTTAAGCAAATAATTCGTCAAAATCATTCTTCCCAATCGCCCACGCCTTCGCGTTCGACGTGATAGCCACAATCTTCAAGATGGCGGACGATTTCGCGTCCGTGTTGTTCGTCGCGCACTTCTAAAAGCATTTCGATGCCGGTTTTGCCCAAAGGCGCGAGCCACATTGCGCGTTTATGAAAAACTTCAATGACATTTGCGCCGGATTCGGCAACGTGATCAAGCAGCCGCGCCAACATTCCCGGACGGTCAACGACGAGGAGTTTGAGCATCAGATAGCGACCTTCCCGAACGAGAACTTGTTCGAGAACGCGCGTCAGCAGATTCGGATCAATATTGCCGCCGCACAAAACGGCGCAAACAGTGTCTTCGGCATTGAGTTCGATTTTTCCGGCAAGCAGTGCCGCGAGTCCGGCTGCGCCCGCACCTTCGACAACCAGACGATTATTCTGCACACAGAAGAATATTCCGCGGGCGATTTCTTCTTCAGTTACTTCGACAATTTCATCAACAAATTCACTGATAATCGGCAATGTGATATTGCCCGGATGCTTGATGGCGATGCCGTCGGCGATGGTTTCCAACGCCTCGACTTCAATTTGTTTGCCCGCTTCGACGCTTTTTTTCATCGGAGCGCAATTTGCCGCTTGAACGCCGACGATTCGTACATTCGGCAAAAGGTTTTTCGCTGCAATCGAAATTCCCGAAATCAAACCGCCGCCGCCGATTGGCACGACGATCACGGAAACCTGCGGCAAATCACGGGCGATTTCCAGTCCGATCGTGCCTTGTCCGGCGACGATTTTTTCGTCGTCGAAAGCGTGAACATATATAAAACCGTGTTCTTCTTGCAATTTTTTTGAATAATTGAATGCTTCGTCAAAAGTTTTGCCGTGCATCACGACTTCCGCGCCGTAATTTTTGGTGGCAGCAATTTTGGTCAGAGGAGCAAATTCCGGCAGGACAATTGTGGCTTTGACATCGTGAAATCTGGCGGCGAGAGCCACGCCCTGCGCGTGATTTCCGGCTGATGCCGCAATCACGCCGCGCCGTTTTTCTTCGTCCGTCAAGCGATGGATTTTGTTATACGCGCCGCGAATTTTGAAAGAACCGCCGATTTGCAGAGATTCGGCTTTTAAGTGTGTTTCCGCACCGAGTTCGCGCGAAAGTTTGCCGTCGGCGAGAATCGGTGTCGGGATTATGATATTTTGCAGAATTTGCTGTGCGCCTTGAATGTCTGAAAGTTTTACGGTCATAATTTTTGGAATTATACGCTGAAAAAGTCGAAATGATAAAATCAATAAACAATCAACCGAAAAGTCTCGGCAGACGTTTATTCAAATTTTTCGGAAGCAGAATTTCCATCGCATCGTCAACCGTTACAATACCCGCAATCTCGCCTAAATCGTCAATTACCGGCAACGCCAGCAAGTTGTATTCGGCGATAGTTTGGGCGACTTCTTCCGCGTCGTCGTTCGGATGTGCAAACTGAAATTTATCGCGCATCACCTGTGAAAGCTGATACGTCGGTTCGGATAAAATCAAACTTCGCAGTGAAATCAGACCGGCGAGCTTCCACGAATTTTCTTCTTCGACGATGTAAAGATAATAAATCATATTCGGCGTTTCAGCCGTTTCGCGCAGCCGCGCAATCGCCTGGGCGACTGTCAAATCCTTTGGAAACGTAACAAATTCCGTCGTCATCAAACCGCCAGCCGTATGGTGTTCATACGACATTAACTCGGCGACATCGGCTTTTTCCTCGTCTTCCATCAAATCGAAAAGTTCCTGCGCCCGGTCTTCGTCCATTTCGCCGAGAACGTCAACCGCGTCGTCGGGCGACATTTCTTCCAAAATATCAGCGGCGCGTTCACGTTCAATTTCTTCTAAAATCCGCGCCTGATTTTCCGTGGACATTTCTTCCAAAGTATCGGCGGCGATTTCGTCGTCTAAAGATTCGACGATTTCCGTGCGATGAACCGGCGACAATCTTTCGGCGAGCTGTGCGATTTCAACCGGATGAAGCCGTGAAAGTTTGTCTTTTGAAGATTTTAATTTAACTGCGACGCTCGATTTATCGGTTGCCAAATAGCCGACATCTGCCCAATCGAGAACTTCGACGATGCGATTACTGCCGTAAAAACCGGCGGGCATCAAACGGCGCAAAAACCCCTGAAGGCTGACATCCGCACCCGTTACGCGCCAGCGCGTTCCGACTTCGATAATCTGCACATCGTTGACGCGCACGACGCGCTTGCCGTCAACGTCAATTAATTGATTGTCCAAAACGTCTTTTGCCAACAAAACTTCGCCTTCGCGCCGCGTAAAAGGCTGTAAGTTCAGCACCACCGAATTCATCTTCGCGCCGTTTTTGTCGAGCGCGGTGATTTTCGACTGTGGCATAAAAAAATTCCGGCGGCGATAACGCGCCACAATTCCGATCAGCGGTGGATAATCTTCTTCGCCGTAACGGACGATGACATCTTTTATAAAAGCGATTTTTTCGCCTTCGGCATCGAATATCGGAGAACCGAGTATTTGCGACAAATACAACATACTTCAAGAATAAACGATGTTTGTTACAGTTTGAAATGCAAAATGAATTTTTAATAGATTTCTAAAAAAAAAATAAAAAAAATTTTACTGAAAAAATGCAATTTTTTATATTCCAAAAAAATGTTTAAAATTATTCAAAAAAAAGGAAAACTTTTGAGCGCAAAATCGCCCAAAATTTTCGACAATTTCGATACGACGAAAGGCGTGCAAATCGTTTCGCCGACGATTCAGCCGGTTGTTGAATCAAGTGGTAAAAAATTGGTGAAAAAGACTGTTCAAAGTATGCCTGTCAATGAAGCTGTCAGTTTGAGAAATAAGAGAACAAGCAGTTCGTCAAGAGTCAGAATGGCGATGGAAAGAAGTTTGGGCAATTTTACGACCGGCGACAGCAAAATTGATTCGTATATTCTCGATTCGAGCAAACGATACGATATTGATCCGCTTCAACGCGGGCGAAGGCGCGGTGATGAAATATCGCAATCAAGTTCCGCCGTATCGTGAAACGCAGGAATATGTGCGCCGGATTTCAGATCGTTATAACACGATTATCAATCCGAGTCTGCCGAATTTAGCGGTTAGAGTTTCCAAAAAAGAAGCTAAAGAATTGGAAAAAGTAGAATCTGCCGCGCTAACATTCTATAAACCGAATGCGTTGACTATTCGCACATCCGACGGTAAGTTACGCTTAGATAATCAATAAATTTCAAAAGTTTTTTCGTGTGGTCATTCATCTCCTCTGGTCTGGAAATGACTTCCGGCTGGAAAATTCCAGCCGCGTTTTTTTGTTTAAAAGCGATAAATCTTGTATGATTAGAAATAGTTTAAAGTTCAAAGTTTCAAGTTCAAAGTTCAAGATTTTAGAACTTTGAACTTTGAACTTGAAACTTTGAATTTACTAATATGTTTTGCACAAAATGCGGCGCGAACAACTCGGATACAGCGGTTTACTGCCAAAAATGCGGCACACTGCTCGAAGCCGAAGAAGAAACGAGATTAGCGCGTCCGAATATAAAAGAATCAACAAACGATGACGACGAAATGCAGATTTTTTCGATTCGTCCGACGCTGATGTTTGTCAAAGTTGGTTACGGCTTGGCAGTTTTGGGTGCATTTTTGTTGGTATTTTTACTTAGTTTTACCAATATTTCAGCTTGGTATTCCGTCATTGCCGGACTTTCGCTGCTTTTGATTCCGGCATATTTTCATCTCAAACAAAAGCTGGTGCGTTATACTTTGACCGACGCGAAAATTGAAATTGACGAAGGCTTAATTTCCCACACGACGAAAAACGTGCCGCTTCGCACGATTCAAGACGTAACCGTTTCGGCAACGGTTACGCAAAGACTTTTAGGTTTCGGCAATCTGGTCATCGAAAATGCGGGTGAAAATAACAATCAAATCGTCTTAAAAAATATCAATTCACCGAGAAGATATGCAGATGTTTTGCTCAAACAAATGCGCCGACTGAATAAATAATTTAAGAATTGTAAAGTTTCTTTACCGACAAAAATCCTAAATATTTAAACTTTATCAAATAATTAATTATGAAAACTATTTTTACGACCGGCGGTGCGGGTTTCATCGGCTCTGCTTTTATAAGATTGGTTTTAGAGGAAACTTCCGATGTGAAAATCCTCAATTTCGACGCGCTGACGTATGCGGGAAATTTGGATAATTTGCGCGGATTAGACGAAACGCGGCATCAATTTATTAAAGGCGACATTTGCAGTAAAAATGCAATTTTAAATGCTTTGCCCCAAGACGCAGACGCGATTTTTAATTTCGCCGCCGAATCGCACGTTGACCGAAGTATCAGCTCGGCGAGCGAGTTTATCTTGACGAATGTTCTCGGAACGCAGAATCTGCTCGATGCGGCGCGGACGAAAAATGTGCGTCGTTTCGTGCAGATTTCAACCGACGAAGTGCAGGGAAGTTTGCCCGACGACAGCGATTTATTCTTTACTGAAAATTCGCCGATTCAGCCGAATTCGCCGTATGCCGCGTCAAAAGCCGCCGCCGAACATTTTGTTCGCGCCGCGTTTGAAACTTTCGGAGTTGATACGATCACGACGCGCTGCGGCAACAATTACGGATCTCGGCAATTTCCCGAAAAGCTGATTCCGCTGACGATCTCAAACGCGATGAATGACGAACCACTTCCGGTTTACGGCGACGGGAAAAATGTCCGCGACTGGATTTTCGTCGAAGATCACTGTCGCGCAATTTGGGCGGCTTATGAAAAGGGCAAATCCGGCGAAAGTTACAATATCGGCGCGAGAAACGAACGGGAAAACATCGAAGTCGTCAAATCAATTTTGAACGCGCTCGGCAAACCGCAATCGCTGATAAAATTTGTCGAAGATCGGCTCGGACACGACCGCCGCTACGCGATTGACGCGAGCAAAGTCGAAACCGAACTCGGCTGGAAACCGCAAACAAACTGGGAAGAAGGTTTACAGAAAACAATTCGCTGGTATCAGGAAAATCAGGATTGGGTTAATAGCATCAGAGATGGCGCGTATCGTGATTATTATAAAAACCATTACGGAATGGAAGTCGGGGCAAAATGAAAATTTTAATCACGGGCGCAAACGGAATGGTCGCCAAAGCGACGATTGATTACTGCCGCTCAATCGGCGATGAAGTTGTTGCATTAACGCGGCAAAAACTTGACATTGCCGACACGAAGCAAGTCGAAAGTATCTTTTCACAGGAGAAACCTGATATCGTAATAAATTGCGCGGCTTATACGGACGTTGACGGCGCGGAAACCAATCAGGAAATTTGTTATAAGGCAAATACAATCGGTGTTGAAAATCTCGGGCTGGCTGCAAAAAAAATCGACTCCGCGTTTGTTACAATTTCAACAGATTTTGTTTTCGACGGCGCAAAAAACGGTTTTTACACGCAGCGCGACACGCCGAATCCGCAAGGCGTTTACGCCAAATCAAAACTCGAAGGCGAAATCCGCGCCCGCAACGCTTACGCTCGTTCAACAATTGTTCGTTCAGGATGGATTTTCGGCAAAGGTGGCACGAATTTTCTGAGTGTTTTGCCGAAACTTTTGGCTGACGGAAAACATTTAAAAGCGATTACCGACTCGTTCGGCACGCCGACTTTCGCCGGAGATTTGGCGAAACGACTTCGTAATATTGCTGAACTTGATTTGCCGGCGACTTACCACGTTACAAATTCCGGTGAAGGAACGTCTTACGGAGATTTCGCGCGAAAGGTTTGTGAATTGGAAGGATTTGACCAAAATTTACTGGAAAATGTTTCGACGAACGACTTGAAACGTCCCGCGCCGCGTCCGCAGTTTTCGCGTTTGGCTTGTCTTTTCAGCGAAAAATTCGGACTCCAACCTTTGCCGCACTGGGAAAAATCACTTGAGAAATTTGTCGCACATTTTGAAATTTAGAGTAGCTTTTACAAAAAACCACAAAAGAAATTGGCAGGGATAACAGGATTTACAGGGATTATTAAAGTAAAAATATCCGTGTTTATCCTGTTATCCCTGTAAAATTTCTTCTATTTAACCTTTCGCTTTTTTGATTTCTTCAACCAAAACGGGCATCACGTCGAAAATATCGCCGACGATACCGTAATCGGCGATGTCGAAAATCGGTGCTTCTGCGTCTTTGTTGACGGCGATGATCGTTCCGGCATTTTTCATTCCGACGATGTGCTGAATCGC